>JBDTTT010000006.1:0-83205 GCA_039930485.1 Chryseolinea sp. | reverse complement strand
ACATCTTGTTTTTAGGGGGGTTCCTATCTTTCTTGTTAGCTACATCAACATCATCCCTGGGTCAGACTATGCCTGAATTCCGACCGTTTACTGCCATTCCTCTATACTCATGGGAAGCTCCATACGAATCCTATGAATATCAAAACCCAAAAATACCGGGTATTTATAATCTTCGCTTCAGAATGATCAAACCGAATGGATGGTCTTCAAGCTTACCTACTGATAAATTCCCGCTCATTATTTTCTTTCACGGATCTGGCGAAAATGGTGGGGCTGATCCAGACTTACAAAACAATTCACGCCAGCTTCAGCATGGTGGACAAACCCATATGAATGCCGTACTAAATGGTACTTTCCCGGGCTTTGTAATATATCCACAAATGAGAAGGACTGGTACTGATTGCGGTCCGGCTGACAGCTATGCCAATTGTCCCAACAACAACTGGAATCCTGAATGGAGAGAAGCAGTACGTTATGTTGTTGACAAACTTATCCTTGACTATAAAGTAGATCCCAACAGAATTTATGTTCACGGACTTTCAGGAGGTGGTGAAGCTTCGTGGCAGTTCATTACCGATTATCCTGAGTACATAGCAGCAGGACATCCGATGTCAGCAGCAGGTGATGAGTTTCATACACAGGTTTATTCAGGTTATAAGGAATACTATAAACACATACCACTCTGGTCTTCTCAAGGTGCTCTTGATACTAACCCAACACCTGAACAAGGTAATAGCCAGGTAACCGCCATCCGTAATATTGGAGGCAGTATTCGCTATTCCTATTATCCAACATTGGGGCATGGTACCTGGAACTCAGAATATGCCAAACCCGACTTTTTCTCTTGGTTTTTATCCAAGAAGAAAAATCAAATTAGTGTCTTTTACGAGCAACCCTTAACATGCCCTGGAGATCCGGTAAGTGTACGTATAGGATTTACAAAAACAATTTACCCTAACGGTAGGGGCAATACGCTAGGAACTGGAAACTACGGTTTCGGTGCAGTTGGGAATCGCATGGCCATAACGAACTATGAATGGGCAAAAGGAAATACCAATACTGTTGTGGCTACTGGTGCTGCCTTAAATGAAATAACGATAACCACCGCGGGTCCTTATACTCCTGGCACCTATTACGGTCGCTTTCAACGCACTGATGGAACATGGACAGAATGGTCTGATCCTGTTGTAATTGATAACAGCCGAGGCCCTTCTTCTATTCCTGCCATTACAGCCAATGGAAAAAGTATAAACCTCCCCTCTCTTGATGGAAGTGCCGATGTAATTCTAAGTGGCCCTATTGGAAAAGCAGCGTATCAATGGAAAAAAGGGGGAGCCAACGTTAGCAGTGCAACAGATCTAAACTTTACTGCTTCTGTTGCCGATTCCTATACCTTGATTGCTAAAGATGCCGCTGGAAATCCATATCAATTCGATGCTGTTCCAACAGAATATAGGCCTTCTACTACAGGATGTTTCAGTACGGACTCAAGCCCAATTTCAATAACAACATCCAATGGGCTAGGTGTTCCTTCACCTCCTGGTAATTTCTTTGTTAGCCCTGTTTCTCAAACCAATATTTTAGTCAATTGGGATGACCGCTCCAATAACGAAACTGGTTTTGAAATCTATCGATCGACCTCTGTTGGTAGTGGATATAGTCTTGTAACAATTGTTCCCGGTGGAGCATCTTCTAATCCACTTATCTACTCAGATGTTAATATACAAGCGAACACTACTTATTATTATCGCGTGCGAGCGGTTAATACTTCTGGTGGCTCAGCGTATACAAGCGTGTCGTCTGCAAGAACAACTGTTGATACCTCCTCGCCCACCGCTCCTGTTTTAACCATAGGTGGAACACTTCGCACAACCGCACTTCTCCAATGGACTGGTGCAACAGATAATGTAGCTATCACTGCATACGATATCTATCAAAATGGATCTTTGATTGCCTCTGTAAATGGTAATGCAACGTATTACGCTGCTAATAACCTTGGAGCGTTATCAACTTATAATTTTGTTGTGAAGGCAAGAGACTTAGCAGGTAATGAATCGCCTCCAAGCAATCAGGTAGCAACAATAGCGCGCAACTCTGGATTACTCTACAAGTACTACATTCATAATAATTTTTCAACCAGTGGAGAAATTGCCAGCAATGGTACGTTAACTAAGATTGGTTTTATTTCTTCATTCTCGGTTTCGCAACGAACACAAAGTGATAAATACGCCTTTATCTATGAAGGCTTTATTAACATTCCAACTACTGGAGATTATACATTTTCGTTACAGACGGATGAAGGAAGTAAGATGTGGATTAACAATGTGCTCGTTGTAGATCATGACGGTCAGCATACTTGTACAAAGAAGGCTAGTTCGGTAATTAATTTATCCGCAGGATGGTATCCTATTCGAGTGGACTATTTCGAAAATGCAGGTGCTGAATGTCTTACTGTTAGATGGACCCGTCCTGGTCAGTCTGAACAAACAATACCTTCCAGCGCTTTTACTGAAACTGCCGCATCCCTTCCTGCGGTAAGTAATCCTTCTAACCTTCTTTCTACTTCTATCGCATACAATCAGGTAACCCTTGGTTGGAATGATAATAGCAGCAACGAAACTGGATTTGAAATTTATAGACTAAAGTCTGCCGATGGAACTGGAACTTATCAGGTGGTGGCATCGGTACCTTCAGCGACAACTTCATGGATTGATAATAATGTTGAAGCCAATACTCGCTATTACTATCGCGTTCGAGCTATTAGTGAGAGCAATGCTTCATCACTTGTTAATTTGAATAGTCCAGGGTATGTAGTTACATCGGCTGCACCAACGCCACCTGTAATGCCAACCCCTTTATCAGCTTCCGTTTTCTCCACTACTCAAATTGATCTGACATGGGCTGATGTGACAAGTGAGGCTGGTTACGAAATTCAAAAATCATATAACAGCACCAATGGTTTTGTAACGATTGCTACGGTCTCCGCTAACATTAGCAGCTATAGTGATGTGCAAGCGAATGGTAACTCCACTGCTTACTATCAGGTTCGATCTTTGGGAGCAGGTGGCACAGCTTCTGCATATTCAGAAATTGCTTCAGCCAGCACAACTAACCGTTCTCCGGTATTTGTAGCTATACCTGATCAGACTTTATTTCAAAATAATGCCTCTGCTCAAATTATAAATATTACGGTTAGTGACCCGGATATAGATCCAATCAGTTTTCAATTTACAGGATTACCTTCTTCGAATTCATTCACTAGCAATGGATATGGAAAAGGCACACTGTCATTGACAAGCGTATTACCTGGAACGTATAATATTCAGGTGCAGGCTTCTGATGGCATTGCTACAGTGACCGATAATTTTGTTTTAACCGTTAATTCAAACCGGGCACCAAATATCTCTGCTCTTACCATTGATGGAACTGCGGTAACTCCAACGCCAATCACAACAGTTCAAAATCAGTCTACTGAAGCAGGACGTAAATTAACGATGGTATTCACAATTCTGGATCCCAACGGAAACGCACAGCTTACACAGGCACCATTGGTAACTAATTTACCTTCTTTTGCTACAACAGTTTGGGCAGGTACTGGTACTGCGAATCGTACTTTTACAGTAACGTTTAATACTACAGCAGCAAACGTGGGAATCTATGATGATCTATCTATAACCTTCCGTGATAATTCAGGAGGTATTAATGTCCAAACCTTCTCGCTTGTGGTCACACCATTTGATCCACATTATACTGTTGCTTTGAATTTTATAATTGCTACAACAGACAACGAAGTGGCACCCTGGAACAACACTCCTTTAAAACCAGCAACTGCTGTAAATATGATCAACTTAAAGGACGAGTTGGGAAATACTGTCAAATATTTAAAATTCAATATTCCAGGTAACTGGAGCACGCCACCTAAGCGCGCCATTCTCCCGGCAGATCCTTTATCTATCTATACAAAGAAGGTAAGAGAATCATATTACATTAAAAATACTGGAAGCGGAGGAGCGGATAGCCGAACATTTAAGTTTACCAACTTAAACCCGGCCTTAAAATATAAAGTAACAGGTTACTCAGCTATTCCGGGAACAGTAGGTAACACGCGCTACGCCCGATTTACAATAACAGGAAAAGAAACACCTGCTGGTCCAGATGTAGCTCAAATATTGCCTGATCTGAATGTAATAAACAATACGTCTGCAACACGGACATCTGATTTCAGATACCCGACAACTGCAGGAGAACTTTTAGTTAATGTAAGAGGAACTCAAGCGAATTCATTCTTCTATATCAACGCACTAATTCTTGAAGCCTCATACATTGAGCAGTCACCGCCAAATACTCCTTCTAACGTGGCACTACAAGCACCGCTAAATAATAAGGTAAATATTACCTGGCAAGACAATAGTTTGAATGAGACCAACTTCAAAATTTATCGCGCCTTAACAGCAGCTGGTCCTTATACTGAAGTTGCCACCGTTGGTGAAAATACTACTGGGTATTCTGATGTAACGACAATCGGACGAAAGACTTACTATTATAAAGTAAGTGCGTTTAATACCTATGGTGAGTCTGCTCTTAGCGAGTCAGCACTTATTACAACTCCGAATGGTACACCCGTATTAGCTAATCCCGGAACTGTGATCTTAAATGTTGGTCAAGTAGTTCAAACTAATATTTCAGCAACCGACCCTGAAGGAGATCCGATTTCATTCTCTGTATTGAACTTACCTTCTTTTGCAACATTGGTAGATAATGGAAATGGAACAGGCTATATACAATTCAATGCAGGACTTTCTAACGTTGGCCCATACATAGTCACGCTGAAAGTAAATGACAGTTATACAGCGAGCGCAGAAGCCGAGTTCTCATTGGTAGTTGCTGATCCTGAAATTAATGAGGCTGTTTATATCAACTTCGTTAGCACATCAACAGTGAATGCGGCTGCTCCTTGGAATAATAAATCACTCACCAGCGATGGTGCATTGGTTAACAATGTTGGTGTAGCTTCTCCTATGATTTTCGCACACAGCGCAACCGCCAACTGGGCTTCTGCGGATAATGTCGGAGTAACTACTGGAACCAACGCGGCCATTTACCCTGACCGTGTACTTCAAAGTGGTTGGACAACCTCTCAAACCGTGAACACTACCAATACTATCACCTTAAGCGGTCTTGATAATGCGAAGCGTTATAACATTACTATTCTCGGCAGTCGCAACGAGTTTTGGTTTGCCAACACGATTTATCGAGTTAATACTGGTGTACCAAGCGGAGCTGAAATAACACTTAATACCCGTAAGAATAGCAGTGCCCTGGCACGCTTTGTAGGCATCCAACCAAGCAGTGGAACAATTGTTATCTCGGTTCGAAAGGATCCAACCAATTACAACCCGAGCCCGGTTGCTCCTGCTATTGATATTTTCAACAGAGATGGTTCGATAAACGCCATGGTGGTTGAAGCATACACCCCAGTTGTACCAAGAAGACCATCAAGTCTTGTTGCAGGTGGCTTGTCAAAAAGTTCAATCCGCTTAACTTGGAATGATAATTCTTCAAATGAAACTGGATTCGAAGTTCAACGAGCAAATGATCCAGCTGGACCATTTGCAACTATAACCACCCTTGCCGCTAATATCACAACATGGGATGATATTGGATTGCCTCAAAACAAAGCATACGCATATCGTGTGCGTTCTATCAAGACTAGTGCCCCAGCCGCTCAGTCTGAATATACAAATGCTGCCATAACCAGTACCTTCGATAAGATCGTCCTGATTAACATAAACAGTACTACTATCGAAGGTCACCCACAAGAAACAAGTGGTCTTTGGAATAACCTGAATACTTCTCCAGGAAGTATGAATACAGCGGAAGGATATACCTGGTACAACTTCATTGAAAACACGCCTGCTCCTACCCCTATTGGAATGCATGAAATCTATTATGGTAACGGAGGTAGTACAGTAAGAGGTTATGTAGGAACAAATCCTATTTATCCAAGTGAAGTCATCAGACCCGCCTTCTTGTTTCTCCCTAATGATCCTCCGTCTGAATGGGTGTTACAACATCTTGATCCGAATAGTGCATATGACATGTTGTTCTTCAGTAGTGACTGGGATCGTACTCGTGAAGGGAATAAAATTGTAACTGATTTTACAGTTGGTGGATCTTCTCAGTCACTCTTCAATGGCAGGAATAACTCTGAAAGAGTATTCTTCTATGGCGTGAGACCTGAGCAAGACAGCACAATATATTTTCAAGTAAAAGCCAATACATCTGAAGTTATCTATAACGGATTATGGAATGCTTTTGAGATTCGATCGTTCACTCCACTCAGTGCAGCCTTTGACAACATTGCTCCAACAACTCCTCTAAACCTAACAGCTTCTAATGTTGCGTCAGATAGTCTTCGTTTAACATGGACAGCTTCATCTGATAACCTGGGAGTTACAGGGTACGAAATATTTAGAGATGGAAGTCTTGTAAGCACTGTAGCCACAACAACAGCAAGAATAACAGGCTTGCATGCCTCAACAACGTATAATTTCACTGTACGTGCCAGAGACTTAAAAGGTAATCGTAGTGCATTTAGTAATATTCTTCCAGTAACGACATCAGGTGGTTCTGGTGCAAGACAAGCTGGTGAGATTGCAACAAATGAAACAGCACAAAAAGACGAATACGCTGACCTCGATAAAGCGGTACAACTCTATCCAAATCCAGTGAGTGGAAAACTCCACATACTTATTCCTTCAGAATTACATTCTGAAAATAGCGTTGTAGTTTACCTTATCAATGCGCAAGGACAACAGGTTGGAAAAGTGACCAAAACTTTAGAAAACAACGTTGTCGAAATGAATGTTCATGATCTTCAATCTGGATTATACAATGTTATGATACCGTTGACTTCTGGAAAAATCCAAAAGAGGTTTGTAAAAGAATAAGTGGTTAATCTGATAATTTTAAAGTGAGTGTCATTTAAAATATGACACTCACTTTTTATATGTAATGTTCTCGAAGAGAAGATTGAGATAGTTAATCTGTGAAGAGTTTGTAAAATTTTTCTGTTCCAAGTTCCAGCATCTCTCTATCTCCAGAAGTATCTCCATACACACTTATGGAATTATACTTAGAAAGATCAATTTCTTTTTCAATGCGATTTCTTTTCTCAGGGCCATAGCAATTTCGGCCTAAAATTCTTCCTGTGATATAATCATTCTGAAACTCCCATCGGGTTGAAATAATTTCGATACCAAATTGATCAGACCAGGGTTTGATCCATTCTTCCGCAGAGGCTGTTACAATAACCATGCGTTGACCTGATGCTTTATACTTTTCAATGCAAGCTAAAGCTGAAGTCCTGATTAATGACGGAATAATTTTTAGTGCAAACGCCCTACCCTTGTCTTGAAATTCCTTCTTCGAAACGCCCTTAAAGAAATATCCAAACAAAATTTCCTTGGCTCTCCAGTTTGGAATTAACTTAAGTTTATACACCGCCAGTAAAGGTGATAAAACGATTATCCCTGTTATAAAATTACTGCGCCCCTTATAGAATTTAATAAACTCTATGAATGTATCTTTTCGGGTAAGTGTGCCATCAAAATCAAAAAGAACAAGATGCATCTTTGGTGATTAATGATTTAGAAACTAGAAACCTTTGTTAAAATAAATCATTACAAAGAATGAAATAACCCAACCCAATACGGTGATGATAATAAACTTATCCGTGAGAAATATCTTTGTTGGAGATCCACTTCGCTGTTCAACCAAAGTAATCTGAAGGTAACGTAACACACCAGCAATAACAAAGACAGAGGTGAAATAGAGGTGTTCACTACCCAACCTCTCCATTACTTCATCCGAAATGGTATACATTATATAAGACACCATGATGATTCCCGCTATCATTGTAATACCACTATAAATAAAATTAAGATTGTAGTGCTCAACCGATTTTCGGCTTTGTTTTCCATCTCTTTCACCAATAAGCAAATCATCCAATCGTTTGGCAAGCGCCATGAAAAGAGCCAGCAAAAAAACCATTATTAAGAGCCATTTCGAAACAGCAACATGAATGATCAAACCTCCTGCAATAACACGAAGCAGAAACCCTGTTGCTACTATCAATATATCCAGAATGGAAATATTCTTCAAACCTTGCGAGTATCCGATATTGATCACCAAATACAGAGAGATAGCAAGAAAGAAGTTGAATTCAAGAAAGTAAGCCAGCCCTAATCCAATAGTGAGCAAGACAAAAACAAGGATAAAAGCTGTTGAAACTTTTACAGTACCGGCAGCCAATGGACGATTCTTCTTTTCAGGGTGATTGCGATCCGCTTCGATATCCCTGTAGTCATTGATAATATAGATTGCACTCGCCACCAAGGAGAAGCACACAAAACCAAGGAGAAGGGCTTTAATATTTTCCGGATGAAATAAGGCTCCAGCAAAAAAAGCCGGGATAAACACGAAAAAATTCTTTACCCACTGCTGTGGGCGTAACAATTTAAGTATTGATTTCATAAAGCTTCAACAAATGACATAATAGCTTTAAATATGGCTATAAATCAGCTAAATTTATAATTTGTAATTAACCTGAATCACAGTTATAATAGGCGAAATCGTTACCAAACAATCCACCATGATTAATAAGGACCTCTCTCCACGGCAGGTGCTAATTTTCGAATTAGCAATTATCCTGCTTTTTTCAGCACTACCTCTATTAACCGAATTACCCTATCGCGTAAACATATTTTTAACATGGGAAGGTGCATACCGAATGTACATTGGCCAATTTCCATTTAAAGATTTTGGGATGCCTTTAGGATACGGGTTCTGGATTATTCCGTACCTATCTTTTAAATTGTTTGGTCCTTACCTCTTCTCTTTAGTAATCGCTCAAGCTTTTATGAATTTAATTTCTCTTCTAACATTCAGAGGAATTTTGAAAATATTTGGATTAAGTCCTGTACAAAGCTTGATTTCGATAAGCGTATTATGCCTATCATTTATACTAATCAACTTTTGGCCTTGGTATAATCATACTGTTTTTGCATTTCAACTCATTGGCCTTTACTTTCTATTGGGTTATCTCTTCAAAGGCAAAAGATTTGTTTTTCTTGGACTTGCTAGCTTCTTTACAGCACTTTGCTTCTTTACAAAACAAGATGCCGGTGGTCTTGCCTTTATGCTTGCGCTCGCCCTATTGATCGCCAATGGATTTATAGATAAGGAATTCAAATCCATATTGTTCTTTGTTGGTCTCTACATACTCTCATTATTCCTCCTTATTCTTCCCTTGTTGCGCTACGATTTCTCTTACTGGTTTAATTATGGTCAACCCCCTCATTTTTCAAGAATTAATCTAAGCGACTTTTTGAGTGCATTTTTTGAAGAGTCGTTATGGATAAAGTTTTACATAACAGGAATCATCATTATTGCGATCATACGATTCAAAACATGGTCGTCCATTGGTGAAGATAAATCATTCTTGATGTTTACATTGTTGACTCTCGGCATTATGGTGCAGGCCATGATTATTCAGGTGACCAGTTTTAGTCCTGTTACTGTAAACTATTATTTCCACAGCTTTGGGATTGCATTTCTACTTTACAGTTTAAAAGACTATATCAATTTTGAAAAAGTTTGGATTGCCTTGCTTCTGTTTCTGACTATTTTGTTTTGGAGATCTGAGAACTATTGGAAGTATTCCAATCGATTACTTGGAAAAGTATTGCCTTCTGTTTTTAGTCCACCACCCCCTGATGCTGTATCAAAACATCATTGGTCATCCAAGAGAGATACAGTTAAATCGGAACCCGTTCAATGGAAACTCACGTCCTATAAAACATTGAAGCGTATTAAGTTACCTGAAAATACAATCGAAGGAATAGATCGCTTGTTAAAAATGACAAAAGGCAAAAAGAATCCCCAAGTTTTAAATATGAGTAACCTTTCAATACTGGCATATGAATTGGGATATACTCCTGAAAGTGGCACACAATTTCCTTTATGGTATCATAAAGGTGTCGCATTCTTTGACAGAGAAGAAAAAATGCTTTGTAAAAATATACAGGATAAAAAATACGACATCATCATCTTTGAAGATTTGCCTGATGTAAACAACTTCTTTCCGTATGCCGTACGAGATTGCGCGCTCGATAAAGCACGCTATACTCTTGTTGATCGATTTATTTCGCCAACAGGTTACGCTACAGATTCAGTGAATGTATATGTAAGAACTCCTTGAAAGTAAAACAACCTCTTAACTCAGATTATGAAATATAGCCTAAGGAAAATTACTTCAGTTCTTATTCTTTCTTTTATGTGGATTCATTCCTCAGGGCAGAACACCTCGTTCACAAAGCTCGGGGATCTTCCTCCAAGACTTTTTGAATCTTCCGGTCTTGAATACACACGTGATTCAACAGGTGATAATGTCTGGACTATTGTTGATAGTAATCTTGCCATACTTTTTTGCCTTGATAGCACTGGCCAAATAAAAAAAGCGATTCACCTTAATAATGTTAATCACGGCTGGGAGGATTTATCTCAAGATGACCAAGGTAATTTTTACATTGGTGACTTTGGAAATAACTTTAACAAGAGAAAGGATCTTAAGATTTATAAAATTCCATCACCGGACTCCATTAAAGAAAAAGTAATTACTGCAGAGATTATCCAATTTCACTATCCTGATCAGCACGAATTTCCACCGAAGCCCCATCTGAAAAATTTCGATATGGATGCCATGGTTTGCTTTGGCAATTCAATTTATTTATTTTCCAAAAACAGCTCAACCCCATTCACGGGTTATACAAAAATGTATCGGCTACCGAATGCACCAGGAAACTACACAGCTGAGCTTGTTGATAGTCTATACCTTGGTCCAGGATATAAATACAATACGTGGGTTACGGGTGCTGATCTAAGTCCGGATAAAAAGACACTTGCCATACTAACACAAGATAAAGTCTGGCTGTTTACCTGTTTCAAAGGTGATGCTTTTCTGAAAGGCAAGAAGCAAACCATACAATTAAATCACTTCAGTCAAAAGGAAGGTATTTGTTTTCGAGATAATGAAACTTTGTTCATTAGTGATGAACGAACTGAAAATATTCTTGGCGGAAGCCTCTATACATTAAAACTCAATAAAGCGGAACATGACGATTGTAAATGATAATCCAGTGGAGACTTCACAAAACACAAATATAATTCTACCTAATTTTTTGATTGCCGGATCTGCTAAGTGCGGAACATCATCTCTGCACAGCTACCTGGCTCAACATCCCGATATCTTTATGAGCCGGAGAAAAGAGCCGCGCTTTCTTAGCAGTCAGGGAATGTCTTTTCCGCTAAATGGACCCTTGGATTCCCGGGTAGAGAAGTGGATCGTGAAGACGTTCTCCGAATACTGTGATCTTTTTAGAGATGCTGCTAACCATAAAGTAGTGGGTGAATCCAGTGCTGATACATTATACTTCTATAAGCATACGATTCCAGTTATTAAGAAATACCTTGGCAATCCTAAAATTGTCATTGTATTAAGAAATCCGGTGAAGCGGTCATTCTCAGCGTATCAACATTTAGTGCGTGATGCGCGGGAACCTCTTTCCTTTGAAGATGCCTTGCTGCAAGAGAATGATCGTGTTAAGAATAACTGGGAGTTAATTTATCATTACCGTGCAGTCAGTCATTACTACGAACCATTAAAAGCATTCCTGGAGAACTTCACGAATGTTAAGGTGGTAATGAATGAAGAGTTAGCGAAAGAGCCACACCGTGTGCTATCTGAGGTATTTGAATTCCTTGGAGTCGATAATACTTTCAAAGTAAAAGACAGTACTACAAAACACAATATGTCAGGTAAGCCTCGTTCACAATGGCTTCATGAATTTCTTTTTGAAGGACATCCTCTGCGCAATTTTTTAAGACCCGTTATCCGTTTTTTCATTCCGAGCAAACAACGAAAGAAAATATCACTGAACATTCAACAGAAAAATCTTGTTCAAATGAAGATTAAACCTGAGACAGGTGAAATGTTAAAGAATGAATTCCGTGATGAAATTCTTAAGCTTGAAAAATTACTAAATCGAGATCTGTCATCCTGGCTAAAGTAGAGCGATTGTATATCTGTTAATACTCAATCGCTTCCTTACTGAAATTTTTATAGAGCGGCAATTTACCCCACCCGTTCGGGTTGGCCTTCAGAAGATTTTGCTCAATATTTTCACGTGATTGTTTTCGGTTTTTAGATTCGAGATCATAATAATTCACCTCTTCTTCTGAAACGTTAACTGCTTTTTCAAGAGTAGTGTTACTCAAATAGTGAAGGAAGTTCTCAACCTGAATGTTTTCATATCGAAGACCAAATGCTTTTCCTCTGTCCATTAAATCGTGATCTTCATGACCCGTTGGCTCGAGATCTTCATCATATCCTCCAAGTTCGAAAAAATGTTTTTTCGATAGCACAATCCTACCTTCCGTTCCCCAATATGGAGCTTTTTTAAACTGAAGCAAACCATCCAATCCAATGTTCTGCATTTTATGATTAATGTAGAACGCAAAATCTTTACCCGTAAAATTATCTCCGTCAAGATTACATAGAACCTCTCCCTTGGAAACCTTATGTGCGAGATTTTTTGCTTTCGATGCGTGAAATGATTTTGGCTCTGTTGTGTGGTAATAATTAACGAGACCACGCTCAATGTAGGGAGGTAAATTCTTTTTTGCCCATTCGTGAAGCTCATCTTGTGAGTTATAATTCACCAATACAAACTCTACATTTGGATAATCTTTATTACTTTCTACATTCTTGAGGAAGGTTTTCCTTAAGTGAAAGAACCTGTTCATACAAGTTGTGCAGAACGAAATCGTGTATTTAGGAAGTTCCTTATCGAATATTGCAGCAGGTAACTTTTCGTCTTTGTAATTTCTGAAATACTGATCTCGAAAGTCGCGAACCATGCGTTCGAAACGTTGTAAAAATGTCTTCTTCATTTTTTAAGTATAGAGTTTAAGGATGTCTTAGTAGACAATAGCTTCTTCTCCAAAATTTTTATAGAGAGGTATATTTCCCCATCCATCCGAATTAGCTCGCAAAAGATTCATTTCAATATTTTCTTTTGATTGCTTTCTGTTCTTAGATTCAAAGTCGTAAAAATTAATCATGTCTTCTGAAACATTAACAGATTTCTCGAACGTTGTATTACTGAGATAATGTAGGAAATTTTCAATCTGAATATTTTCATACTTAAGACCAAATATTTTTCCTCTATCCATTAAATCGTGATCTTGATGACCAGTCGGTCCAAGATTCTCATCATATCCTCCCAATTCCAGAAAATATTTTTTTGCTAATACAATTCTTCCTTCTGTTCCCCAGTATGGAGCCTTCTTAAATTGAAGCAAACTATCAATACCGCCAGTCCGCATTCTGTAATTAATGTAATACGCAAAATCATTGCCTGTAAAGTTATCTCCATCAAGATTGCAAACAATCTCTCCATTAGAAACTTTGTGGGCTAGATTCTTTGCTTTTGAAGCATGGAAATACCTTGGCTCAATTGTATGATAATAGTTCACAAGTCCCCTCTCAATGTATGGCGGCAAATTTTTCTTAGCCCATTGATGAAGTTTATCTTGTGAATTATAATTCACCAATACAAATTCAACATTGGGGTAATTTATATTACTTTCTACGTTTTTCAAAAAAGTCCTTTTCAAATGAAAGAACCTGTTCATGCATGTCGTGCAAAAAGATATGCTGTATTTAGGAAGTGCACTATCAAATATTTCAGCAGGCAATTTTTCATCTTTATAATTCCTGAAATATTGATCTCTGATGTCCCTAACAAGACGCTCAAAACGTTGTCCAAATGTCCTCTGAATCATTTCGGTTTGAATAACCTAAGTGTTGACTTGAAAATTAATTGCTCTTCTTCAACTTCTTTTCAAAAACCTGCAATACTTCAGGATCATCATTCTCTGATGTTTTTGTGTCGTGAGGAGCTTGTTTAGAAAAATATCTTGGTATGCGGAATATCTCTTTTACGATCCGCATTAAGAATGCTCTAGAGAAGCTTCCATCGCGTTCAAGCGTCCTTGCTCCTGTCCACACACGGGCAGAGCGAGAACGAACTTGTTTCACTTTCCCATACGGCATCATATCAAAACACAAACGCCCATCATCACCTCGTATGTTTCGATCAATATAACCCGCCTTCAATCCATACTCCTTAACATAGCCCATGCTGATACCATAGGCATTCAGGTGAGGTCTGTTCAAGTGTCGAATTTCAGCAACAACATCTTTCGTAAATTCAAAGAAGACAAACTTCAACCGCGATTTTCCTTCTGGTACCAGGAAGGAATATCTGCCGTAAACGCACACAACATCTTTCTCTGTAAGCTTCTCCATCATCTTCTGAACCCAATCCTTCGGATAGATACAATCTGCATCGGCAAGTAAAATGTATTTACCTAAAGCATTCTCCTGCCCCCACTGACGCGCAGGGCCACATCCTTGCTTCACTTGAAATAGAGATTTAACATGAAGTCTGTCAAGTGTTTCTTGTGTGCGGTCCTTTGAGTTGTTATTAACAACAATGATATCAAAAGGGAAAGTCGTCTGACTTTTAGAAAGTGTATAAAGGCAACGCACAATGTTTGCTTCCTCGTTCCAGGCGGCAATAATGATCGTTGCAATCGGATTAGTTTGATTTAAAACCTTGTCGAGGTTGGTATTTACTTCATCAAAAATGGAAGCTGGAATATCATCAAGCTTCTCATACTTCAACAATTCAGTATTTATCCAAGAGGGATTTTTGAATATACTCATAGTAGCATTTTGTAGATTGAAAAAATCTAATTAACAGAATGTTTAAAATCTGGAAATTGGTTCGAAATTTAGCATATTTTTGTGGAATTGCGGTTAACAATGTGCTAAAAACCCATAGTGATATCGCCTGATAAACAGGTTAATTAACATTATTCTAGACCTTCGCTCATGCTGTTAAATTATTACCGCGATCCTAACTTTGGTGATGCGCTCAATCCCATTATTTTCCACAAATTATTGCCTGGCTTTTTTGATAATGATCCAACCATCGAGTTCTCTGGAATAGGTTCAATCATTGGTCTGGAGATGGCCAAGGAATCAAAAAAGCGAATCATTTTCAGTAGCGGTTTTGCTTATGGATCTCTGCCCAAAGTGGATGACTCATTTGAAATTGTGTGTGTTCGTGGTCCTTTAACCGCAAATGCGTTGGGTATTGATAAAAGCCTGGGGATTATTGATGGAGCAGCGTTATTGAGGGAATTGAAGTTTCCATCCCCTCCAAAGAAATATAAATTCTCTTTCATGCCACACTGGGAAAGTGAGTTAAAATATCCCTGGAGAAAACTCTGCGAAGCTGCTGATATCAATTATTTAAGCCCTACAGACGATTCATTGAAAACAATTGATGCTATTCTTCAATCGGAAGTTGTAATTGCTGAAGCTATGCATGCTGCGATTGTTGCCGATACTCTTCGTACACCCTGGATACCTGTAAAGGCCTATCGCGGAATAAATGATTTCAAATGGAATGACTGGACCAAATCTGTTGATCTTGAATATAAACCTCACGCTCTCCGATCAATGTATGAGGTCAACGATTTTGTTTTGAAAGTATTTAAAGACAAGAGCAAGAATAAACTACCGAATGCTTTGTACAAGCCAATCGCCAATACCTATACATTATTTCAAGATGCTTTTTTAACTAAATCATCAATCGAACAACTTTTAAATGTAAAAAAAGAAAAGACACACCTCAGCAAGGAAAACATTCTCAATTCAAAGGTTGATCAGTTAGTTGAAAAACTGGAGTACGTTAAAACAAAATATGGCAAACGTTCTTCAAATTAAAAACACTAATACTGAAGAGCGAAAATGGTTCTATGCTATCATTGCGCTTTTTATCGTTTCCAGAATTATCCTTCATCTCTCCAGAATATCATTCGATACGAATAGCATCACTTATGGAACATGGCAGCTTATCGCTCCCGATTTACTAAAGAATAAACTACTGGAAAGTCTCTATTATCTACATAGTCAACCTCCATTGTACAATCTATATGTGGGAATAGTTTTGAAGCTTTTTCCGGAAAACTATTCAGCATTTTTTCAGCTCAATTTTTTGCTACTTGGTCTATTGACTCATACGACATTGTTTGTCATCATGAGACATTTGACAGTTAGACCATCAATAGCTTTTATACTTACATTATTGATGATGCTGAGTCCATCGATAATACTCTACGAGAATTGGCTTTCGTATACCTATATTGTCATTGCACTATTGACCTTTTCAACATTATTCCTTTTACGCTTTTTACAATCAGAGAAATTCAGTGATGGTTTACTTTTCTTTCTTTTTCTAGCCCTCATTGTTCTTACCAGGAGTATGTATCACATTGCGTGGTTTGGCGTAATTATTCTTTTGCTACTCATTACCCGATTTAAAATCAGAAGAAAAATACTTTTGTCGGCTTCTGTTCCATTCCTGATTGTTTTTGCATTCTTCTTCAAGAACTATTTACTCTTCAATACTTTTTCAACTTCTTCCTGGATGGGAATGAGTTTGTATGAGATCTCGCTAAGCCGCATAGATAAGAAAAAATTAGAGCCATTTGTGGCTTCTGGCGAGGTGAGCCCGATTGTATTGGTGCCTGCGTTCTGGTCGTTAGATCATTATAATAAATTCATCACCAAGACTAATCCATATCCGAATGTAAGGGTACTTTCGGATTCCTTCAATCTTAAAGAGGCCAATTATCACAACTATCATTACCTGGAAGTATCCGAACTATACAAGAAGGGTGCGATTAAGATAATAAAACATTACCCAATGGAGTATCTGAAGAATGTAGCCATCTCCTTTGGTTATTATTTCTATCCAGCAAGTAATTATCCCCTACTGGAAGAGAACAGCTCGAAGATGTTCTGGTATAACAAGCTTTATAATCATCTTGTGCTTTGGACGATCTATAATCCAGAAGAAGTTGATCGTAAACCTCCCTTTCGAATCGAATATGCATTATCTCTCAGCTTACTGCTGATACTTTCCTTTGTCGTTTGTGGCACGATTGGATTACAGCAATTATGGAAGCATAAACTATCTAAAACCTTTATCTATTCCCTGCCAGCAGTTGTCACTACATATCTTGTTCTAACCATCGCATACACGATGGTAGTTGGTAACTTTTTTGAACAAGGCGAAAATATGCGGTTTAGATTTCAAACATCTACGATGTGCCTCATTGTTGTTGGTCTTGTCATTGAATATGTTGTTGGTCAGAAGAAGAAAACAATTCAATAAAATGTAACGCAAATGATCGTACGTATAATCCTTCTCGCAGGCTTTTGTTACGTTATGGTGTTGTTGTCTTTTATTGAAAATGAAGTGCCCTATAGCGAGGATAGCGGAATTAAAACCATTATGGTGAAACAATACAATGATGGAAATTTCAAATCAACTTTGTCCCTAGAAGCGCCTGTATGGGTACATGATTTATGGGATCAAGGATTGTATCCCTTTAGAAAACCCTTTGTATATGATTTGCCAAACGGAAAGACTGTAGTCTTTCCTCCTCTATTTCAAATCATAAGTTCTCCATTCTATAAAGCATTTGGATTTAGAGGACTATATATTATACCAGCCATCAGCTTATTTCTTTTATGGATTGTCTTTGCAAAAACATGCAAAGCTTTAAAATTGAACGATCGTGTTACACAATTCGCACTGGTAGCCATTATCTTCTCATCGTCTCTAACAGTTTATTCGGCAATCTTCTGGGAACATACTTTAACCTCCCTTCTCAGTGTCTGTGGCTTGTATTACCTTATTAGTAGCATTCAAAAAAATGAGAACCCTCCTAAGATAAAATCATTTCTATTTGGCAGTCTAGCTGGCCTTGCTCTATGGCTGCGACCAGAAGCACTCATTATTCTTCTAGCCTTTCTAATCTGGTCAGTGTATTATGTCAGGAAAACAAAACTGAAATCAATTCGCTTTTTCATCGTTGGAATACTGCTATCTATGGCTGGCTATCTCCTGTTCAATTATTTCATTTTCGAAAATCCACTTGGGCTTAGATCGAAACAAATTGTAGATCGGTTTGATTTAGTTCAACGTCTCATGGACGGTGGATATATTTTTATAGTACTGTTCACAAAGACTATACTCTTTGATCCCGTTTCCTTATTAGTACTGATTTGTATTGTACTGATTGGCAAAAGTCTTCTTAATGAATTAAAGGAGGTCACATTAATTCCAGTAACTCACTTGCTTATACTTTCAATCTCCGTATTCTACTTAACGTGCCCCTGGATATTACCGAATACCGGAGGTCGAAACTGGGGTATACGTTATGCGTTGGTCTCCATACCCCTCTTTTATATTCTTGCAGCTGTATTAGTTGACAAAATATACCTTGATCGGAAAAGATATAAAGTGGTAATAATTTCCGCCTTGGTTATTATACTCGCAGGCTCGATACAAAATACAATTGGAGGTAGTAAAATGTTACTGGCAAATTACCAGGGACCAAAAAATGAAGTCGTTGAATATCTTCAGAAGGAAAACGTTCCAATAATTCTAACAACAAAGAGTTATCACGCGGCTGAGCTCGAATGTTTAATGCCTCAGTCAACATTTATCTTAACTGATGAGGATGAACTTTTAAATAAATTTTTAGCAAATCCGGAATCCGCTAAAACACCTTTTCTATTGTTGTATGATAAAGGTGATGCGTATTCAGAGCTCTTGTTGAAAGAGAGTAGTCTGAAGGGCTTTGTTCTTAAAAAGACTTTCGGAAATTTTCTAATATACAATTATCAAAAAGAATAGAACACACTTATTTCTTTAAGTGCCTATTCATAATTTGCCAAAAAGATTCAGCACGCGCAGCCCAACTATTTGATTCAGATGCTTTGCTTCGAATTACTTTCTTCTCATTAGAATCTTCATCTATTGCAAGTTGAATCTTCCTGGCAAACTCCTGTCCATCATCCTCAAGGTGAATAACATCATTAAATTGGCGGATATCTTCTGAGAAACTCGTAGACACTACGGGTAAGCCCGCAGCTAAATATTCATTGATCTTCAATGGATAAATACTCTTCGTTAATGTATTACATTTAAAAGGAATGATGGCACATTTAGCATGCTGAAGATAAGCAGGAAGTAACTCTAATTTTTTAGATCCGGTAAACACAATGTTCGGGATTGATTTTAACAATTCAATTACATCATCCTTTAGAGAAACAGGCCCGACCAAAAGCAAGGTCTTATCACTATGCCTCTTAGCAATTGTCGTCAGCATATCAATATCCACGCGCCAATCCACATGACCCGTATATAAAATAATGGGGTTGGTTATATTTTTAATATCCTCTGGCTTCTCAAGTGACTTCGACAGTGCGGTTTTGAAAAGCGCTATATCTGCTGCATTTGGCAGGCAATAAACTGAAGACGAAAACTCTTTCAATATCGACTGAAGTTCTCTTGATGTGGTTAACGTTACATCATACGACTTCGCTATTTCTTGCTCCAGCAATGGTCCATGCTTTTTTACATACGGGGAATACCGGATATCATCAACAGAGTAGTAGACAGATAACGCTGGTTTTACTTTAGGAGAAAATGTTCTCGCATAAAAAGGATTAAAGACGTTCACAAAAACAAAATCTTTCAACGCATAATCGGAGATCAGTTTTTGAAGCGAGTTATTCAGAATGCTGTTATTGATTTGAGAAGCCCACCTGTACATTCCTCCATTGCTCATCCAGTTGATCGGCAATGTCATTGAAGGCTTTATCGAAATAAAATTCTCGGGAGTATTCGAAACTAGATGAGTTTGAGAATGACTGGGGTTCTTTTTGTCTGAGGATTTAGCTTTATAAGCCTCTGAATAAGTAATTGGATTATCAACGTAGAAAACACGGTTGTTTCGTGCCAGCTCTTTTGCCAATGAAAAAGAAGTTGATGAGTACTTATTCTCAACCCGATCAAGTGAAAACCATATCAGATCCATTCTCTAATTATAATATTCGCACTCACTTTTTAAATACACTAGTTATTAACTCTATCCCAAAACTGATAAACTTCTTTTGAAATGAAAAAGCATGTCTAAATATGTTGAATAGGTTAACTCCAATCAGTTTATGAATATAGTATTGATTGTAAATTAGGCTCAGCACAAAAGTTGTAAGCATTCCATAAGCCGCTCCAATAATTCCAAAATGCTGGATATAGAAATAACTCAAAACGATGTTGAGAGTAGCATTTCGAAGAACAAAATAGAAGCTCGTCTTAGCCTTACCCATAGCATCAAGCGTTACACCTACTTGCCTGTTGAATGGAATAATAACACCCGTAATCATTGTAATTCTTAAGATATCTACTGTCTCTTCAAAACCTGGTCCTGCAACAAAATGTATAATAGGTTTAGCAAGAATTACACAGAATATCATTGCCGGGAACATAAAAGCAAATAAGACACCAACCGATTTTTCATACATATCTTTTGCAACGGAATGACCTTCCGCTGCAAACCTTGAGAGCAGCTTTGGAAAAAAAATGGAAGACAACGAAATGGTTGGAACCTCCACAATGCCCGCTATCCTTACAGCAGGATTGTATATCGTTACTGCCGCAGGGTTAAGAATTGCTGCTAACATCCAGGTATCAACATTTCGAAGAATAGTTGAACTGATATTTGTTCCAAATGTGTACTTACCATATCGGGTCAAATCACCCATCCATTTTCTTGACAAGTTTGATGAAAAGGATAAGAGATGTCTTACATTATAATATGCAACAAGTACTGATACCAGAATTGAAAATGAATGCACAATTGCCAAATGCCACAACTCAAATTTGATTCCGAACCAATAACTGGTGGATACAAAAACGAAGAGGGTAAACTGCCGCGCAACATTCGCATACAGATTACCTTTAAAATTCATATTCGCTTGCTGAATGGCACTAAAATGTGTTGATGGAATTAACAATAAAGTAGCCGCAATGAAGATTATAAAAAGATTTTCAAGTTGTGGCGACTTCCACAAATCGCTAAGAAAAAAAGACAAAGACAAAATGATGATGATCTGGAATGCTGTTACAATTGCATTCAATACCAAAGAAGCGGAAAGTATTTTGGTGTATTCATTCTTCTCTTCCACCATCGAATATCGAACCAGAGGACTTGTAATAAAGCCATTCTTTATTAACTCCATGAATGTGGCAACTGATATAAACAGAGTCCACACACCGAAATCATTCTTATCAAGTATTCGAAGAAGAAGGTAGAAATTTATAAATCCAAAAAATACATTGCTGAACTGACTGAGAAGGGAGAAGGAACCAGATTTAAGCCAATAGGAAGCTCGTATTTTTTCTATCACAATAAAAAATGTTATTCATTACCGCTTTACTCAATGCTGAATAAAGCGGTAATGAGAAAACCTACAAAATCTCTTCCATCTTCAATCCCAGCAATTCTTCAAGATCCAATTTGGCTTGCTGGTAACTATCTTCAGCATTGATTTTTTTAATTTGCTGATTTTCATACCGGTCTTTGGTGGCATTATATTCATTCAATGAAACTTCCCCGTTATTAAACTTCTTCTCGGTAAGCTTGCTCTTTTCAGTGAGATCATCATACAAGGATTTCTGAAGTTGATATAATTCTTTGCTTGTTTTGTAATGAAGGTAACGTCTTAAAACATCTCCACGTATTTGAAGTTTTAATCTCTTCACATTCTCTTCATCGTTTTGAAGTGCCTCACGTGCTATTTTATTTTCAAGTGGAGTAGAAACAAAATCACCTAATGAAAAGTTGAGACTGAAATTGTAGCGGGGATAAAAGTTACTTCGATTGGCAGGATCACTCTCATCTCTACCTTTAATTGTAAATTCATTTAAGTTACCCTGTACACGAAGATGATCAAGCCACGACCATTGAGACTTTTTTAACCGATACTCACCTGCCTCAACGTTATTGATACTAATGGCCGTCAATGGATTGTTTTTCCAGGCTATTTGAACAAGCCTTTCTTCTATGCTAACGTCTTTGGCATTATCAGGCAGAATGATTTTGTTATAATCTACCGACTGTCCTAAGGAAGCCACCGAGGCAGATAAACTGATCATGAATACATATACTATCTTCATAAATAATGAGGGATTATTAAAACCAATGTCAAATTTACCAATTTATCATGATAATTCAGGCTGATCGTCCGTTTTTTCAAGTCTTAACATGATGCTGAATACGGCAATCATGAGAATATTCAAAGGCTTCTGGTCAGAAGCGTCCTGATAAAAATTTGCAAACGTGATGGCAAAAAATGCGGATAGATAAGCCGCATATAGAGATTTGATCCGGCTATTCCGGCTTCTGTAATATGCTCGTATTCCAATGATCATAACACTGCAGTACAGACCAAGCTGAATGATTAAGCCAGGAATTCCTTTATCCACAGCGGTTCGTAGATACCCACTATCTGTATCTGCTGTTACGGTTAATCTCTTTGCTACACCGTTTGCAGTACCCAATCCAGACCCTAAAGGGTTATGCATAATATGCCCTTGCAAAATATCACGCTTACCATCTCGCAAAGACATCGAGGGGTCATCTTTGTTAAAGGTTGATCGAATCCGATTTGCTGTTGATCCATAGAACGGACCGAAAATTACAGCCAGAAAGATTAAGCCTGTAAGAATCGCGGCTACCAACATCTTGGGGTTATTGAGCGTCATTAAAAAATACAATGCAATTCCAAGGGGTACCATCCCTACTGCAGTTCTCGTACCTGAATAACTCATGGACATCATTGATATAACGGCTACCACCAAAGAAATAAGTCGGACTCTGGCTGGAAATTTCCCAAGCGCGATAATGAAGCAAAATATTCCACAGAATGCCATTTGCATTCCAAAAACACTTGGGTCTGAGAGGAACGACCATTTTCTCACTCTGCCCCAAATGAAATATAATTCAAATCTTCGGGGATCACTTCTTAAGAACTGCCATTCAAAATCCCGCAAGCCTGCGAACTCTTGAAATAGTCCATAGCCTGCAACCAATAATGATAAGAAAACCCAAATCAGGGTATAGTTTACAATTGCTTTGTAACTATCAAAAATCTTAAAGGAAATGAAGAAAATAAGAATCAGGTATAACGATTCACGTAACTCCAATAAAGTGATGCCTATACTTAATGGAGATATCGGATTCAGAACCTGGATGAGATCAAACACTACCGAGATAATAACAAAAGTCCCCACAACATTTTTAAAGGGATGCTCTTTCTTGATTGGTGTTGTACTCTGATATTTTCGATGTACTAAAACCGCCAATAGAATTAAGACAAGTATTGCATCGATAATGGTTCCCAACGGTATTGGCAGCGTAACAAAGGAACCAATAAGAAACATGAAATGGCTGTAAACCAAAAGCACGTAAAAGCCGAATTTGTAACGATAGAAAATACAAAATACAATCACCAGGCTGGCAATCAGTGCAACGATACCTATACCTACTTTAATACCATAAGCCCCTGTAGTATAGGCTATAGATAACGAAACCAATAGTAGAAAAACAAATACTGCGAATTGTCTCAGTGACTCGGCACGAAAAATACTTGATTTGCTCATCCTCAATCGCGGGCAAGAAATTTAAGGGAATTCAAAATATCAAAGTTTTGAGCATCAAAAAAAAATAAACTACAACAACAAAAATAGTGACCGAAGTGCGTAAAAAATCCGAACCGGTTACGGTGCCTTTCTCTTTCGTTAAATCATTTTGCTCTTCCATTGGGTCATTACTTATATCTTCAATTCCTTCATTTCAATTCCATTCAGCACAGCGCCCATTAATTTTCCATTCAAACTCTTCAAATAGCTAATCGATTCTCTATCCAACTGCTTAATAACGGATGATGCGGAGAATACAGGAATAACTTTATCCACATATTCTACAAGTTCTTTTGTATCCGAATAGTTATTGAGTGATGATCCTTCCAGGAATATGTAATCATAATTTAAGGAAAGCTCAGCCATCATTTTTCCAAAATCACGTCCTGCAAATATTTCGGAAGGTGAGCTATCACCTTCTGAGTTTCCGATGATGTTTATTCCTTTATGGTTTGTAGCCGAAATAATACTTGCCACAAAATCTTCTTCACTCATCTCATGATTAGGATTCGCGCTACCGATCAGTCCTCTGATAAAGACACCTGAATCCAGTTTTTTCTGATCGGCTGTTCTAACGAGCAATTCTTGTGTAAGTGAGTTGTGCTTAAAGTTTGTATCGATGATCAATACCTTTTTCTTCACCAGGCTTAACGAATAAGCGAGGCACAAAATCACAAATGTTTTTCCTTCACCATTCTTTGTGCTTGTAACGAGAAAGGTACGTGCTTGTGTTGCTTCCACTTCAAATCTTAATTTCCTTAAGAAATGTTTGAATGCTTCGAGTTCCTTACTCTTAACCGGATTGTTAAAAAGGAAATCAAGATTTAATTTCTTTGCATTGATTAAATTGATTGACCCCGCCAAACCAATGGATACAAACTTTCTAAACTGTACCGGGTTCTTCAATTTAAGATCGATGAGCTCAATCCCAACGATGGATAATACGCAAAGGGCAAAACTTGCTGCACTTGAAAATCCGATAAGTAGCCAACGCTTAGAAGGTTCGGGATATCCATTAGGCTGACCTGAAATTACCAATCGTATCGGGCTCGAAGCAATAAGAGCCTTGTTCTTTTCGGTATTGAAACGATCCAATGCTTCATTGTATTCTTTTGTTGCATTCTCCAACTCGCTCGATAAAACAGAAATGGTAACCTCTTTATTTGCAATACCTGAAACACTATTGTTAAGCGCTCCGAGTGTTGAATTAATTGAAGATAGGTTCGCTTCTGCAATCTCAAGCTCAAGTTCATATTGATTCTTCTTCGCTTCTAAATCTAATCGCACACTGGTTTGAGATTGTCCAACATTGCCTTCTACATTTGCAAGACGATCCATTTCAACTTGCAAGTCATACCGAAGATCGGTGATGGTTTTATGCAGTGTGGCATCAGTCGATCCGCCATCATTATAAATTTTAGTCAGTTCTTCTATTTTGCTCTTTATCTGAAGAATTTTTGAATTTGAATTGCTGGTACCTTGTTCCTTATCCAGACTCGCCAGTCTCCGTTGTGTATTAGCAATCGATAATCTGATTGCTTGAATTTTGCTTACGGCTTCAGTTCTTGCCAATTCATAGCTCGATATCTGGGAGATCCTTGAAGTAGTCTCTACAGATGAATTGATTACATTATTAGTAGACTTGTAGCTATTTAGCAGCTGCGTCTTATCATCTAATATTTTCTTCTTTTCCTTAGCAAGGCTCTCAAAAAATGTAACGGACTGCCCTGAGCGAGAGGATTTAATATCATTATCAAATCGAATGTATTCCTGACTTAATGAATTGACAACAAACGCTGATAGTATTGGGTCTTCAGAAACAAACTGAATCTTTATATAATCTGTATCCTTCACGCGAGTGATCGCCAGATCAGCAAGCATCTGCCAGTTGCTATAACCGTAGGATGTAAATAAATCAAGCAGGCGTCTTTCCTTTGGATCAAACGAAGAGAGGAGCTCCATTTTTTCCAGCTTATTTTTGCATATAGCAATACTTTCCTGAATTTCTTCTGCCGAAAGGGAACGATGTGCTTTTGGATCAAACTTTCTAAAAGGACTTGGATCGGTAAGATCATGAAGCATTAACTGATAGGACACCAGACTGAGCACTAGCTCAGACTTCATGGTTTCAATAAGGTTGTTGAACTTCACGCCAGCATCTCGTATGCTGCTACCTTCATTGGTAATCGTGATTTGATCATTGGTTGTAAACCCGGTAGTGAGTTGAGCTGTAGATTTGTACCGATTCGGAATACCGCTTGTTAAGAAATAGGTAACAACCGCAGCCAGTAGTGGTATCAGAATCAATAGCCATAACTTCCGAAGTAAAATTCGATATAACACTATAAAATCAAACATCTCCATATTCAAAGTTACTTTAAAATGCTTTTAAAACATACCAATCCAGTTCCATATACTTCCAGCAAACGACTAATATGCTAAGGCAGTAAAACCAGCAATAACTGGTTTCGCGGCAAAGTCATAAGTCTCGATTGAAGTTCATCATCATCCAATATTTTGTCCTCACCTGTGGGTATAATTATCCTGGTCTCCTGCACCCCAAGCTTCACTAATTCAGATTTAATTACCTTACTAAACAAGCTTGAACTTCTCGTGAACTCAGGTTTTAACGAACCCAGAATTGCCACACGGGAGTTCTTTTCCTTAATCTTTGGGGCTTCTGTAGTTAAGGCTTTCTTAGACCCTGCACTTAGCTCACTCTCATTAAAGGTCAGTACCTGTAACTCTGTATATATGCTTATTTTGTTAGTACCTTCTCTAACTTCTGAGAGCAGAGATTTGGACTCCTCTATCAAACGATCAACTTCCCTCTTCTGCATTTCCCTGCGCCTTGAGCTATTCCAATAACTAGCATAAATATCTGATGAGGTTCCAGCTCTGTTACTCGAGAAAAAACAAACGGAGTCGCCATAGGTAGAGAAGTAGGCATCGAATTTCTCAGAGTTAATAACCTTGCCCAGATTTTGAGGAACGGACCAGGCTTCCCAAGAGCCATATAAGCGGTCGCTCACAAAAATATCAGCATCTCCCATGCCCTGATGGCCATTGCTGGAGAAGTAAAGGCGCTTTTTATCATCGGATAAAAAAGGAGAGATTTCAAATCCTGTAGTATTAATCGTTGGGCCTAAATTCTTCGGCTTCGACCATTCTCCTGATGCTTCCTTAATGCTTACATATAAATCCTCTTCCCCTTTTGTATCCTTACCTTTCATCGAGATGAACAGAACATCAAAATCGGGTGACATATAGAAATTAAGAAATCCATTACTTTCAATGCCTGCAATTGGAATAAATTCACGCTCCGACCATGCTCCTGATGTTCTCTTGCTAAAATAGACTCCACCCACCTTCTTGGAGGAAGATGCATCCATCAAATACAAGACATCTCCTGACCCACTTACGCCAATCACAACATTGTTGTTCTTGTTATTTAGGCCGGCTTTTCTATTGTCTGCCTTCTTCCAATCCTTCCCTATTTGCTCGCTGATCCAGATGTCATGACCGGTATACTTTCCCCCCACATTCTCTGTATACAAAGCCCTTGTAAAGAACAAAATCTTCCCATCAGGCGAAAGCAAAGGCATGCTCTCTTCTGCCTCTGAGTTTACAGACAATGAAAGTTTTTCGGGTATGCCAAAATCAAGAACCTGAGCCTTAGCATTTAGCGGAAGAACGAAGCATACAATTATTATCAGGCGGTTCACCATTGGTGGTAAGGTGTCAATCTCGAAAAATCACTCTGACAGGCTAAAAGTACCAACACGTGGTTCCCGTCATTAAACTCTTTAGTATTCATTGATGACATCTCTTATTTTAAATTAAGATGTGTCAGCACATCCCAAATATATATCTAAACGCTTTATTAATGGACTACAAACTAGCCTATGTAACCTATATACCTACAAATATACCAACTTCGGGGGAATTGATATCCAAAAAGACACGCATTAGATTCTATAACCTGCGGGTAATACTACACCAAAACGGACTAGAGAAATTGAGGTTTCGAATTAAAACAACTCACAGAATGTGTAGAAGATTCTGCATGCATAATATCCCATGTAGAAATTTAGTCACATGGATACGCATGCTTAAGATGGCCTAAAATTTCAATTTCATACGATTACGCTAGAAATTCAATTTGGCAAGATGTTCAATAAATAGGTCGCCTTTAAGAATCAAATTATATCCCTCTTTTACTCTTGCATTTTGAATCCAATCCGTGAAAAGAAGCGCAATCGATTTCTCAATAAATAAAAATTATACTCCAATCACAAACACCTCAATTATCCTAACCAAGCATAAGGAATACCTTCCGAATAATAGATGAAGTTAATGAATAATTCTCCTGATGATAGGATGCGTATTAAAGCTTTAGCTTCTTAAAAATTCCTTCCGGAATATTCCTAATAATAAGCATAATGAGGCCCCAGATTGGCAAGACATAAATAACGTTCTTCTTCTTCTTCACTGCGTTGAAGATCGCTTCTCCAAGTTGCTTTGGCTGAGCTGTAATAGGCTTTGGAAGCTTAAGATTTTCCGTCATTTTAGTGTTGATAAATCCAGGCTTCACCGTAACTACGTGTACCCCCGAAGGTACAAGCCTGTTACGAAGACCGGAAAGGTAGGCAGTGAAGCCAGCCTTTGCACTTCCGTATATGTAGTTACTTTGTCTTCCCCGCTCTCCTGCCACTGAACTTATCCCGACAATCACACCTGACTTTCGTTCTTCAAAATGATTCGCAATTACGTTCAGAACCGAAGCTGCTCCTGTAAAATTAGAATCTATTACTCGCTTGCAGGATGCCCAATCTTTTGCCGATACAGCCTGATCACCCAACAAACCAAAAACACATATAGCAATTTCTGGTTTCGGATTTAGTGCTTCGTAAAATGAAGGATGTTGATCAAAAAGCAATGCATCGAAAGCAATAGCAGAAGCTTTAACCTGGTACTTTATCTGGATGTCGCTGGCCAATATATTCAATTGATCTGCATCCCTACCTGCGAGGTACAGATCATATTTTTCTTTAGCAAATTGATGCGCACAAGCAACGGCTACATCGCTGCTCGCGCCTAAGATTAATACATATGCCATTACTTATCAGTGGTTAACTTTGGCGAAATTAATAATCTGAATCCAATATCTGATCAGACTTCATGAAACATTAGCAAACAACGATCAGGCAATTTCAATCCGGGTTGTTTTGTTCTTTATTTTCTGACCACTTGTTAAATTAATTACCTCCTTCGCGTTGCTACGAACAACCGCTACGTATGAGAAATAATCTTTCACTTCAATTAGTCCAACTTCTTCCTTACCGAGGTTTCCTACCTTCGATAAGAAACCTACAACATCCATCTTGTTCACCTTGTCCTTCTTCCCTTTTCCAATAAAGAGGGTAACCCACTTTGGTTTTTCTGGTAAGGTCGATACGTTAGGAACTTCAAGGGTTTCTGTATCTGCAGGTATGTAATCAGGACGTTCCTCTTCTGTAGTTAAAAGTATATATGCCGTACCTGCTGCTCCCATCCTAGCGGTTCTTCCATTACGGTGAATGAAAATTTCTTCTGTTGTAGGCTTCTGATAATGTACTATATGTTTGATGTTGGTAATGTCTAATCCGCGTGAAGCGAGATCAGTGGTCACTAAAATATTGGTACTGCCATTTCTAAATTTGGCAAGAGTGCGCTCGCGCTGATCCTGATCAAGACCACCATGAAAACATTCGCTCACTACTCCATATTGCGTTAAGTGCGCACTAATTCGCTCTACCGATTCGCGATGATTACAGAATACAATAGCTTGCTCTGCAGGAGCACATGCGGCAATTAGCTTTAGAAATATTTCAAGCTTATCGACATCTTCAGAAATAACAATCTTTATAGTGAGGCCCTCTGAACGATTCTCTGTTTTAAGATGATCCAGAATAGTCAAACTCTTTACGCCAACAAAAGCAGGAATATCAATGGCTTGCGTGGCTGAAGTTAAAATCCGCTTTTGTATTGATGGAAGATTCTTTACTATGAAACTCATCTGTTCGGTGAAACCAAACTCTAATGCTTTATCAAACTCATCAAATATCAACGTATGAATTGCTTTTGTGCTGAACGTTCCTTTGTCGATATGATCGGCTATTCGGCCAGGTGTACCTATAAGCACAGCGGGTGGAACGAGTAAATTATTTCTTTCTGTTTTTAGAGAATGTCCACCATAACAACAACTCACCTTGAACGATGTCTTCATGCTTTTGAAAACGGTTTCAAGTTGCTGCGCCAGTTCTCTTGATGGAGCTAAAATAAGAGCTTGTGTGTTGGGCTCGTCAGTCCTGAGTTTTGAGAGGAGAGATAACAGAAATCCAAGTGTCTTACCGCTACCGGTTGGAGAAAGTAGTAGAATATCATCTCGCTTTGAATAAGTATCCAGCATTTCCTTTTGCATATCATTCAGAGATGCAATGGACAAATTTTTAAGAATCTCATCCAACGAATAAGAAGCTGGTTCAATCATGACAATGGTATTTTAAGGGAAATAAAATTAGAGAAGTCATTCCGATAAACGAACAACTTATAAGTGAAAAAGGCCAGGTTAATACGTGGCCAACGATCAATTACTACTCTGCTCCTACCTCTTCAACAACAGCTACTACTTCTGTTTCTTTGCGATTCACCTGAAGAACAAAATGTTTATCCATGCTCAACTCAAAAGTAGCTTCGGTCATCAGCTGTGATGCGGTTTTAGATTGTTGTAAAACCTGCAATAAATCCTGGGCAACAGCAGACCCTTTTATGTTGTTTAATGCTTTTCCGTTGGCAGCTTGCAATGAAAACGTATACCCTTTCTTCACCTTTTCGCCCACAGCTTTAAACTCATGTGCAAATAGTTTGTAGTGCTGAGGCTCAGTGGCAGCAGCAGACATCAGTTTAAGAATGACCGGGCGGTATTTATTCCATAACGAAGTATAGAGATTAAGCTCGGTTGGGTACTGTGATCGTAAGTTCATCGTTTTTAAAAAGTTTGAAAAATAGAGTGTGTCTGAAGCATGATTTGTGAAGAATCGTTACAAAATCAAATTCCGGGCATAATCGGCCGAAAGGTAGTCTTTTTTGCGATGGTTTCTTCCTCTAATGCAAAAGGTAATTTCAATACTGCGAAATCAGACGTTATTTGAGGTGTTGCTCTGACTATTTAGAGCACTTTCTTAGGAGGTAAATCGAAAGCCTGTGCATTGTGCTCGAAATTTTGTTGCTTATGCGATCCATCGCAAAAGGGCTTATTGGCTGAATGACCACAACGGCATAGTGAAACAACTGTTCTTCCCTGAAGTCCATACGCATTCCCACTCATGTCAACAATTTCAAAGTCGCCCTCTAATTTTACTGAACCGTTGTTGTTGATTGTGATTTTTGTTTTGGACATGAGGAAAGATTAATTCGCACAAATGTACTAATAGATCGTCACGTTCTTCATCAATTAAACAATCCACTCGCAAAGTATTTCATACCGGAGTCGCATGCTACTGTAACAATGTTATGACCAGGCCCAAGTTCTTTCGCGAGTTTGATCGCTGCTGCTACATTTAATCCGGAAGATGTACCGGCTAATATGCCTTCTTCAGCGGCCAATCGCTTTGCCATGATGCGCGCATCGGATTCTTCAATGGCTTCTACTGAATCATAATATGCTTTGTCCAATAATGGTGGTACAATGCCTGTTGCAATACCTTCTACTTTATGACTTCCTTTTATGCCTTTCGACAATAATGGAGCAGACGCAGGTTCTAATGCTACCAATTTCGTTTGTTTATTTTTCGATCTCAGGGCTTGCGCCACACCCATGAACATTCCCGCTGTTCCCACACCAGCACAGAACAAATCAACCGGAGAATTCAATTGCTCAGTTATCTCATAGCCCAATTTCTTATATCCTTCAAACGCATCTTTGTTTTCAAACTGCATTGTCCAATACCCATTTGTCTCTGTCGTGATTTCCTTTGCACGCTCAATCATTTTAGGAATGAGGTTCGGAGTAATCATCCCTCCTTCGCTTTGAACCAATTCAAGATTGGCACCAAACAATCGCATCGACATCAGTTTTTCTTTTGCGAATGCATCGGATGAAACTACACGAAAAGCATAATTCTTTATCGCACATACAAAGGCCATCGATGTACCGGTACTCCCTCCTGTACATTCCACTACAGTCATTCCATGTTTTAATGCTCCCCTTTTCTCTGCACCTTCAATGATGGCCAAGGCCATGCGATCTTTGTATGAACCCGTTGGATTAAAGTATTCGAGTTTCACATAAACTGAAGCGGAGTTCTCTGGTACAATCTTTTTAAGTTTTACAAGTGGAGTATTGCCAATGGCATCCAAAATATTGTTTGATTGAGACATGTTACTAAAAAGTTTTAATTACTGACACTAAAAATAGGAACAAAGAGAATTGCAAAATCCAATCAGGCCAAAAATTCCACCATCACCAGTCTTATACAGGCACCTTATCCTTCCTTTCTCAAAATCTGAAGTGGTGGAGTATTAATTACTTCGCGGGAATTAAACCATCCAATCAATACCGTAAGAATTACTACACCCAGGCCGATCGCACTTAATTCAATGGGATCGAAAGCAAATGTAATTTCGAAGAAGAATTTAGTAAGTAAGAATCCGCCACCGAGCGATAAGATCAATCCTGTTAACGCTGAGAACAATCCAAGCCACGCATATTCAATTAAGGTAATCATCGTGATTTGTCTGGTCCTCGCTCCTATGGTTCTCAGTAATACATTCTCTTTGATGCGAACAAATTTACTGTTGATCACGGCACCTGCCAGCACAACCAACCCTGTGATGATACTAAACAATGCCAGGAAGCGAATAACCAATCCAAGCTTATCAAACAAACCATTTACTGTGCTTAGAATCAATCGTAAATCAATTAATGAAACGTTTGGAAACAACATCACCAATTTCTGTTGGAATTGATTGGCAACATTTTGATCATTGATGCGCGTTGTTGCTACAAAAATCTGTGGTGCTTCTTCCAGCACACCTTTCGGGAAAACAAAAATGAAATTAGGTGGATCTTTTTGCCATTCCACTTTTCGAATTCCGGAAATACGAACACGCATAGGCACACCTTGCACATCAAAGACTAAACTATCACCGATGGTTACATTCAACGATTCTTCCATCCCCTCCGATAATGTAACCCAAATAGAATCTTTGCCGGATGTCTTATGATGTAACTCCCCTTTTGTTAACGTCTCCGAATGAATCAGGCTATCGCGATAGGTAACTCGATACTCGCGGGTTAAGGCCCAATCTGGAATACTATCATCTTCATCTGTTACATAAGACTCAATAGATTTACCTTTCAGTTCCTTTAACCTACAAGTAATGATGGGCACAACCTGATTCACTTTTAATTTATTATCCTGCATCAGTTGTACAACGCCTTCTCTTTGGTTCGGTTGGATGTCAAACAAAATGGTATTCGATTGATTCTCTTGTCCGGTGAATTCAACCTGACCCAACATACTTTGCTCTACAATATTCAAGATTGAAATAATGAATGCTCCTAATCCTACTGTTACCAAAAGCACTCTGGTTTGATTGTTTGGCCTGAATAAACTAGACAAGGAGTGCCGCACAATGAAACCAGCATTATGAGGAAAGAATTTTCTTACGAGATACAACAATCCCATTGCGACAAGTGACAAACAACCTAGCGCTGCTGCCAATCCCAAAAAGAAAAATACACCTGTTACAAAACTATGTGTTTGTATCCAGGCAAATCCAATAGGAAAAATAGCAATGAGCAAAATGGTTACGAGTCTTGTTTTAGAGAATGGTAATTTCGTTTCTACCGCAGCGCGCAATACAGTAAGTGGCGGAACAAACCGAACGGAGATCAACGGGAGAATGGAGAACAGAATTGAAATGATGGTTCCCAGAGAAAGGCCCAATAGTAATGATGACCATGAAATAGAAAAACCAATTTCAAATGGAATAATTCCCTTTAAAAAAATGGGAAGTACTTGCTGAATACCCAGGCCAAGCAACGAACCAATAACACTTGCTATTATACCCAAAACAAAAATCTGAACGAAGTAAATATTAAACGCCTGCCAACCCGATGAACCTACACATCGAAGTACGGCTACTTCATCGCGTTTCTCACGAGCATAGATGTGCACAGAACTAGCTACTCCAATACATCCTAATATTAACGCGATAAACGCGAGCAGTGAGAAGAACCGATAGATTGAAAGAAATCCTTCGCCCAATCCTTCCTTTCTTTCCTGAACAGTATCATATGAATGACCAAACTTCTTTAGAAGTGGATCCAGTTTTTTGATTGTCTTATCAAGTTGTTTTTCATCGTCAATCTTAAAGAAGTTTTTGTAGTTCACCCGGCTTCCAAACTGAACAAGACCTGTTGAATCAAGTTCACTCATTGAAATATAAACAGATGGAGTGAACGATGCCATAATACCTCCGCCTCCAGGAATTTTTGTAACCACTCCTGCAACTTTAAAAATACTTTTACCGACACGAATCGAATCATCAGAACTTACCTCATACTGTGTGGCCAGTGTTTCATCCATCACTGCTATTTTTCCCTTAGTAATTTGTGAAAAAGCTTCCGTGGGAAGCGTTTCAATTTTTCCATAGAAAGGAAAAGGTCCTGAAATTGCGACTAACCTAATCAAGCGGGATTGTCCGTTGTTTAAGAACAACACCATCGAAGCCATGTCTACCTGTCCTGCTTGTTCAAGTTTTGTTGAATCGAAAGCGGCAACAAGTTCTTTGTTAAATTTCTTATCGCCATTAATGACAAGATCGGCACCAATTAGCTCCTTGGCATTTCGATCGATATCAGTTTGTAATGTATTATTGATCGAATCTAGTGCAACAACAGCTGCGATACCTGTCACAAGGGAAGCAGCAAAAAGAAAGAGCCTTGAAAAATTATGTCTTGCATCGCGCCACGCCATTAACCAAATCCATCGGTCTTGGAAGATTGATCGTGTATTGCGTTTTATCTTGATGATGTATTCAATCATGAGAGCTTAACTTAGTTTAGTATTTAAGAAATCGCATCATCATCAGTATTGTGCCTTGCTAACGGTCAACGTTTCCTCAACCAGTTTTCCTCCCTTCATCCGTAAAATGCGTTGAGTTCTTTGAGCGAGTTCAAGATTGTGTGTAACCAATACTAGTGTAGTGCCTTGTTCCTTGTTCATGTTAAATAGAAGCTCGGTCAGGTTTACTGCATTCTCCTCATCTAGATTACCAGTGGGTTCATCAGCAAATAGTATTTTCGGATTAGTGATAAATGCCCTAGCCATTGCTACACGTTGCTGTTCTCCCCCTGATAACTGCGAAGGATAGTGTTGAACCCGATCGCCTAGTCCTACGCGATGCAACAGCTCTTTTGCTTTCGGGGCTACATTCTTTTCTCCACGAAGTTCGAGTGGCACCATTACATTCTCCAAAGCTGTCAAGGTTGATAGCAATTGGAAGTTCTGAAACACAAAACCCACAAATTGATTGCGCAGATAAGCACGATCATCTTCATCAATAGCATTCAACTTGAAGTTCATCAACGATACTGTACCCGAGGTGGCGGTGTCTAATCCGGCACAAAGACCAAGCAAGGTTGTTTTGCCACTTCCTGAAGGCCCAATGATGGCAATAGAACTTCCTTGCTCTACCGAAAAGGATACATTATCTAAAACGGTAAGTTCTTTATCGGCTGAGCGATATATCTTCGTAAGGTTTTCGGCTTGAAGTACGATTGTTGACATGGTTTTTGTTAAATCAATTATGATGGTAAAGCGTTATTATGCTAAAATTGTTTCAGTAAAGACGAAAACACAACTGAGTTTATACCTATGGTCGCAAAAAAGATACTTATTATTCTATTCCTATCCATCTTTCAGGTTGCTCCAACTCCTAAAGTAATTCTTTTTTATGGCGATAGCTTAACGGCAGGCTACGGACTTTCTACTGAAGAATCCTTCCCAAACCAGGTAGAGAAGAAGTTAAAAGAGAAGGGTAAGACTGTTAAAGTGGTAAATGCCGGGCTAAGCGGAGAGACATCTGCCGGGGGTTTGTCCAGATTAGACTGGGTGCTTCGTCAACCCATTGATATCTTCATTTTAGAGCTTGGCGCGAATGATGGACTGAGGGGTTTGCCTTTAGACCAAACCGAAACCAACCTTCAAAAGATCATCGACAAAGTGAAAGTCAAGAATCCAAAAGTAAAGATTGTAATTGCCGGCATGATGGTTCCGCCTAACATGGGGCCAGATTACACAACCAAATTCAAAAAAGTGTTCCCTACACTGGCAAAGAAAAACAATGCATCACTCATACCCTTTTTGCTTCAGGATGTTGGTGGAATTGAAAAATTAAATATTGCTGATGGCATTCATCCTAATGCTGAAGGACATAAGATTGTGGCGAACACAGTGCTCAAAACAATTGAGCCGCTACTTTGATGAAGTCGAAAAAGTTCTTCAATAATTTCAGAACAATCAATTTAAACCAATGATAAAAATATTACTTCTTCCTTTTATTCTTGTTATCTGCACGCATTCACTTTATGCTCAGCAAAAGAATGAACTTCGGATTATTGCCTATTACTCTGCCGGACCTGAAAAGGTGCAAACTATTAAAGCGGAAAAATTAACCCACATCATCTTCAGTTTTTGCCATTTGAAAGACAATCGTCTAATGGTAGATTCAAAAAGAGATTCGACCACTATTCAAGATCTTGTACAACTGAAGAAACGTAATCCTAATCTTAAAGTAATTCTATCTCTTGGTGGTTGGGGTGGCTGCGAAACATGTTCTCCTGTTTTCTCATCAGCCAATGGTCGCAATGAATTTTCAGAATCTGTTCTCCAGCTTAATCAATACTTTGAAACCGATGGCATCGATCTGGATTGGGAATATCCGTCCATCGAAGGATTTCTAAAACTAATCGTAGATATTGGCGGTGGTATAACAGAAGTGGTAATTATATCGCTTTCGGGTGTGGCTGCTTTTCAATCACTGAAGGTAGCAGGCGATTCATTTGATGAAGCAATTCGCGATTACTTCAGAAGAGAACATAATCTTCTTATTGGCATTCGCACAGCGGAACAAGTGAAGAAAACGATTGGCGGAGTTTATCATGAAATCGACAATGTGCCTGATCCTATTTGAGTAAGAGGTAAATCGTTGGAAGAAGGAATTCCTGTTAGCAAGAAAATTTCATACTCTGAAATCGTGAATGTGCTTTCTAAACCATTTGATGAAATAGAAGCTGGAATAATTCATACTCTACAACATTGCCCGCCCGAATTGGCTGCTGACATTTATGGTTCTGGTCTATATCTTACAGGAGGTGGAGCACTTCTGCATGGGATAAAAGAACGATTAGAAAAATCAATCTCATTGCCCGTTCATATTGATGATTATGCACTTCTATCTGTGAGTAAAGGCATTTTGGCAGCTTTGCGAAATCCGAAACAGTTTCAGGGTGTGTTGATGAACTAGCATTCCAGACGAAGCCACAATAATAGATTCTATTGCTTGTCAAAATTCTAAAGGAAATATCTATTCAATATCATCAACCAAAATAATCACAGGCCTTTCACTCACTTGAGTTGATACTGTATTCTCTTTTATTGAAAGCACAGATTGAGTGCCGTTTATTTCATCTGATGTCAATTCTATTTTCTTAGCCGTTGTTGGTGTGCCATCAAGTTTTAATTTATACGATTGCACAATGTAATTCACTTTAGTCTTCGCCCATATTACATAGGCGCCAGCTGAACTATTCACATCCTTGAATTTATAAATCAAAACTTTGGGATCACCTGAAGTCTCTTCGCCTATGTATTTCATATTCGTTAAGGAATTCTTCAGCGTGTAAACATAGTACCACGATTTTTTAGGATGCCAGTTATCCTTGGGTCCGATCAACCCGCAGGTTGAAAACCATTTTCCGCTTAGTGGATTCACATCTCGCAACATATACATTTGAGCACGATCAACACCCGCTGCTGCGAATGCAAGGTAGGCACGCACCAACCACTGTCCCTGAACTTCCTGAACATCATTCGGGCCAATGATGGGCGGACATAAAGGCGAACTGGGATTGGTATCCCAACCAAATTCCGAAATCCAAACTTCAACGTTCGGAAAGTGAGCATCTCTATAGTCCACTATCGTTTTCATTTGTCCTTTAAAATCATCTTCTTCCGGGCTCTTCGCTGGTCCTCCACCCTGTGCATTCTTTCCGTTTTTCCACGAGTAGTGATGAACATTTATAACTTCCGGGATAAATGAATTATCCGGGCGGTTATTCTCAAACCAATATTGAATATCCTGTATCCAATTCAAGTCGATGCCCGCACTACCTCCCATTACAAATTTAATTTCAGGATCGGCCCTCTTCGCGCCAAATGTTTTCGTGCCTTGCACCATTGTTCCACCATGTCCATCATAATTAGCACTGGCCATTGCTGCATAATCCTGTGGCCGAAATTCCGCGTCAGGACCAAGCCAATACTTATTGGGCTCATTCCAATCTTCTATGTAATGAATCAAATCCAATCCGCTCTTAAATTTCTGATCAGGATTCAGCGTTAGCTTATCTACTGGAACCGTTGTGCGACCATAACGGGCTGCAAATTGAAACATGTGATGTGCCTTTGCCTGGTATGAATTGGGATCATCCGCTTTAGCTCCGTTTTTATCAAGCGGTTTATTATCGAATGGAAAATCCTTTCTTCCTTGAAGCCAGTTTACATTACCTTGAATAACAGGCGATATATCCAAACCTTCCGATTTCACCGTCTTATAGTAATAATCGAAATTCCAACTGCCATCTGCCCCTGCGCTGGGAGCCCACTTCATTTTGTTCTTTGGATATCCTTCGTAAAATTTTGGTCCTCCTTCATCCCATTTCCAGTTGTGATATTCACGAACAAAACCAACTGCTTTTACTTTATCGAGAGGATCATCAACAAAAATGTTTGCTCCAATAAATTTATCCATCGTAATAATTTGTGGTCTGATTGGTTCTCTCGTTGTCGCTGAAATTGTATTGGACAGCGTACTGGTCTTACCTTCATTATCAATCGCTTTAATAGCAAAGTAATAAATTGTTTGAGGTAAAAGATTTCTCACCAAATACGATTGAACTGTTCCTGAAAAACGTGGCTCGGGTTCACCTTCTACAGACTTGGCATTTTCAAAATCATCTGATCCAACAATTGGATTCGTACTGTATCGAATATCATATTGCGTGGACGCACCCAGGTTTTCGTCATCTCCTGTAGATGTCCACAGAATTTTTACGGAGCGATCAGTGATCACATTTACACGAAGATCCTTAATCGTTGAAGGTGCTCCCCCATCGGGCAACATACATCCATACAGAACAACTTCTGATATGTTGGAATTTCCGGTCACACGCGTAAAGCGAAGGTATTGTGTTGTGACATCAACCGAATGCGCATTCCATGATTGATAATTCTTCAAGCTATCACCCGCAATTGTAGACCAATGGCCTGGTGTACCCGTTTCCACTTTAAAAAATCCTTTGTTGTTTACATCACGTAAATAGATCGAAGAAATTTTAGCGGGATTCTTTAAATCGATAAATACACTTGCAGGATGATCAGTCTTTGCCCAACCAGGAAACCAAACAGTTTTAGGACTTCCTCCATTCTTACTTAGCGGATCACCGGCAAGTTCCTGCTCATCAATTAATGCATGCGGATTACCAATGCCCTTTTCGTTTATGATTTTAACTTTGCTTAAATCAAGTTTGGCAGGACAAGGTTGTGCATAGCAGCTACACAACAGAAAGCAACTAAATAATACACCCAGCAATCTCATCTGATAATTTAAAAAGTTAATACTACCTGAACAGCTTTAATCCGGAAGATTCCGTAGCATGAAATCGCGAACATTGCCACCCATAATTTTTTCAATATCCTGTCGGCTAAATCCTTTTTGTATAAGGGTATTGACGATTAAAGGGAATCCGTTAATATCATAACTTGTAATGGTTGCTCCGTCAAAGTCAGAACCCATTGCTACTTTATCCACTCCAATTTTGTTTGCCACATATTGAATAGCTCGTGCAGTTGCTTCAATATCCGTTCCACAAACAGCTGTCTCCCACATGCCAATTCCAATAAGTCCATTTCGTTTGCCAATTTCTATAATCTGCTCATCTGAAAGATTTCGAATATTATCGCAGGTACCCTTTACACCGCCATGTGAAAGAATAACCGGCCCTGATGTCACAGCAAAAATATCGTTCATCGCCCTAGGAGAAACGTGCGCGATGTCAATAATGATATGCAGGCTATCCATCTTTTTAATGAGTGCTTTTCCTTTTTCAGTAAGACCACCCTTATCGACACCATGGGCTGAGCCAGCCCATTCATTATCGAAGAAGTGGGTAAGACCAATATAGCGTACACCGGCTTTGTAGAATGCATCCAGGTTTTGAAGATCGTTCTCAAGACATTGAGCGCCTTCTAATCCTAACATACCGGAAGCTAAGCGATGGTTGGTTTTGCGATCTGTAATGAATTGTTGAAGTTCTTTCTTATTGGTGATAACCCGAAATTCACCGTTACTGTCTTCGGCAAACTCATGCAGCTGTTCACATTGATGAAGTGCACGCGATTTAATACTAAACCAATCAGCTGGAGATTTTAATTGAGCAAAACTAAGTAGCGCAATCTGATCGGTGTCTCCACTGTTTTTATCATAGTTGATACCTCGTGGTGTTTTACTCACCACCGTTAACACTTCGAATGCTGCATTCGCTTCCTGCATTCGTGGCAAATCAACATGGCCATTGTCGTGACGTTCCAGAAAATTCCGATCCCACAACAAGGCATCACAATGAAGATCGGCAATGAAGGGAATTGAATCGTACCAGCTTACTTTATCCGAAGCAGAAGCAGCATGGATGACTTTGTTCATAGACTTGTCAATCATCCCCGGAGCAATACTAAAAAAGGCAATCGCTACAATAACTAAAATGAAGAAGGTGATCCAGAGTATTTTTTTTACCATTTTCAATTCTTTAAGCTCTTAACAGAATGCTAAAGTTAAGAATAACAGGACAAAGTCCTTTAGATCGATTGACTTAAAGAAAAGAAATAGGAATATCATTTCTTATTATCGTTAATTACAAATAGGAATTGTAAAACCACAACGATGGAGGATGTAAAGACATCTGTAGAATTATGGGGTATTCAAATATTAGAACCGGTAACGGTAGTTACGGATCTTTTGGTATCAGTCGTTTGCTTGTATGCCTATTGGAAATTACGAAAGCTAAAGACGCAGTCAGCAGCCGTAAAACTATTTGCTTATTATTTCCTTACACTCTCTTTGGCAACTGCCTCTGGCGGTATTATTGGGCATGGACTTCAGAATATACTTGGCTTTGGCTGGAAAGTACCTACCTGGATTATTAGCATGATCTCCATCACCTTTATTGAGCGAGCCGCTATCATTCATGCAAGGCCGCTTTTCTCAAAACGCATTACTCGTTTTTTTTTAGTTCTTAATATTATTGAACTCATCACGATGATAGTGGTCGTGATATCAACATTAAATTTCTTACTGGTAGAAGCGCATGCAGCTTTTGGGCTGTTGGCTATTGTATTTTCGTTTGAACTTTACATTTTCATAAAGAAGCGAAATGAAGAAAGTAAAATATTACTGATTGCGGTTGGCGTTTCTGCTCTTCCAGCCATTGCACATCTCTCAAAGTTTTCAATCGACAGATGGTTTAATTACAATGATATCGCTCATGTGTTGATGGCGGTTGCTGCCTATGTGTTTTATCTTGGAGCGACAAAAGACCACGCCATACACAACGCTTCGAACAAGCCCAAATAAAAACCCGTAACGAAGCATACTGAACATATACTTTATCACAATTGACAATGAATGAAGGAATAAGCTTGAATATCCACTATTATTTTTGAGCAAATTTAGTTTGTAACGTTCCATCATGGAGAATTCAGAAACAGTCACAGAATTATTGGGTATTCGAATTTCGGAACCTGTAACAGCTATTACTGATCTGCAGGTCTCGGCTGTTTGTCTTTATGCCTTTTTGAAATTAAGAAAATCAAAAAGCACGTTGCCTGCTGTCCGATTATTCTCCTATTATTTTCTAACGATGTCAATTTCAACAGCCTATGGAGGTATTATCGGACATGCCTTTATTCACACGCTGAATTTTGGCTGGAAAGTGCCAACATGGATCTTGAGTATGTTCTCTATCGCGCTGATTGAACGGGCTTCAATCCTTCATGCTCAGCCACTTATTGAACCGCGCGTTGGTCGCTTCTTCTCAGTCGTAAATATTATTGAACTAATCACCATGCTTGTCGTGGTGCTCTCAACGCTGAACTTTTTCTACGTAGAAGCTCACGCGGCCTATGGCCTACTTGTAGTTGTATTCTCGTTCGAACTTTTTATTTATAGAAAGAAGAAAAATGAAGAAAGTAAATTACTCTTGATTGCTGTTGGAATCTCAGCGATTGCAGCCACGGTGCACCTTTCACAATTTTCAATCCATCGTTGGTTTAATCACAATGACTTGGCGCATGTGTTGATGGCCATTGCAGCGTATGTATTTTACCTGGGGGCTAAACAGATTAAAGCAATCGAAAAGTATCCTCACAAGCTTCGATAAATAATCCAAAACAAGGTATATTTACTATCATGAAATATTCCAAAACTCACCTTGTCTTATCGCTGCTCATCATTTTAGTTTTTACCAATTTCAAATCCGGCAGCGATTCAAAATGGCGATCACTTTTCAATGGCAAAGATTTTAAGGGTTGGGATACATATCTTGGTCCTACATACAATAAAGCGAACGACAAATTTGAAGGTAATCCTGTTGGATTGAATAGTGATCCCAATCATGTTTTCACAGTCGTGAAAGAAGATGGTAAAAAGAGTATTCGTATTTCCGGTGAACACTTTGGAGGTATCTCTACTAAAGAAGAATTTGAAAACTATCATCTTCGACTTGAATTTAAATGGGGAGAATTAAAATGGGCACCTAAAAAAGACAGCAAAAGAGATAGCGGAATACTTTATCATGCTGTTGGTAAACATGGAGCCGATTGGAATTTCTGGATGCGCTCACAAGAGTTTCAGATACAAGAAGGAGATTGTGGCGATTATTGGGGAGTGGCAGGAGGTCTGTTTGATGTGCACGCTACTGTACAAAATGAAAAGGATTATATATACGATCCCGCAGGACAGTTATTAACCTTCAGTGAAAAAAGCACAACCGGAAGACACTGCATCAAAAATCCCGATGCCGAAAAACCAAACGGACAATGGAATACAGTTGACATTTATTGTTTTGGCGGCACCACCATACACATGATGAACGGTGTGGTGAATATGATTCTGTACAACTCCCGTCAACAGGAGGGCAATCAGGAATTACCGTTAACGAAAGGCAAGATTCAAATTCAATCAGAAGGCGCTGAAATTTTTTATTCGAATATACAGGTGGAGCCTCTTGAAAAACTTCCGGAGAATTTAATGAGCACTTTAAAATAGCTGATCAATATCCTGAAGACAGGCGAGACTGATCATTTCAACTTCCATTCATTTTACTAAATTGAAAGTTGAATCTCACACGCCATGAAATACATATTCTTCGTCACTGCTCTTCTGCTCGCAAACCTATTTGCAATAGCACAATCCAAAAAGAATCAGGCTGATATCATACTTATCAATGGTAAGGTATGGACTAGCATAAACTCAACTTCTTTTGTAGAAGCGATCGCCATTCAAGGCAATCAGATTATACAAGTCGGAAAGTCTGTTGATATCAACAAACTTGCAGATAAAAATACACGGGTCATCGATTTGAAAGGAAGATTAGTAATTCCAGGTTTCAACGATGCTCACATTCATTTCCTAAATGGATCGTTAGGATTATCGGAAGTAGAACTAACTGGTGCTGATACGATAGAAGAAGTACTCAAACGCATTACTGAATTTGCTCAGGAGAATCCGGAAAGAAAATGGATTACCGGAAGAGGCTGGCAATACACCATGTTTCCCGGAGGATTTCCGTCAAAGGAACTGTTGGATAAAGTAATCAGCGATCGTCCCATCTGGATTCGCGCATACGATGGACACAGTGCGTGGGTTAATAGCAAAGCACTTGAACTTGCCGGTGTAACAAAGGATTTCAAGTTCGATGGTTATGGCAGGGTGCTTCGTGATGCGAATGGTGAAGCGACCGGAGCCGTAACGGAAGAAGCACAGTTTATTTTTTCGAAGGTAATTCCAGAAACCAGTCGTGAGGAAAAACTAAATGCTTTGCGCAAGGGAATGAAGCTTGCTGCATCGTTGGGTATTACCACTATACAAAATGCGAGTGGATCAGCAGAAGAGTTTTCGCTTTATGAAGAGCTGCTAAAGAATGGCGAGTTAACCCTTCGCACGTCTACTGCATTTTCCGTTGGCGATTTCACCACGAAGGAAGACATTGAATCTTTCACACAAATCAAAAATCGCATTGGGAAGAATCCCATGATCAACGCCAGTGCCATTAAGTTTATGCTGGATGGTGTTATCGAATCGCATACCGGTGCAATGCTTGATCGTTATAGTGACGTTGCACAGGATGATCCATCACCTACAGGTTCACTTGCATTGCCACTAGATACGTATCGCAGTCTCGTAGCAGAGTTTGATAAACGCGGCTTTCAAATTTACACACACGCTATCGGAGACAAGGCTGTTCGTGAAGCATTGAATGCTTATGAAAATGCACAAAAAATTAACGGAACAAAATCAGCACGCCATCGCGTAGAGCATATTGAAACCATTGCTCCGATGGATATGCCGCGCTTTGCTCAACTCGGTGTTTTACCTTCGATGGAGCCAATACATGCAGAACCCGGAACAGTTTCCGTTTGGGAAAATGCTGTGGGTGAGAAGCGCTTACCCAATTCATTTGCATGGGCATCGATGTTGAAGAATAAAGCGAAGCTGGTTTTTAGCAGTGACTGGCCTGCTTGCGTTAGCCTCAATCCGATTCGTGGTTTACATACTGCTGTAACCAGGAAAACAATCAACGGACAACCACCAACGGGCTGGGTTCCTGAACAAAAGATATCAATTCAAGATGCACTCTTCGCGTATACGTATGGCGGAGCGTATTCATCTCATGAAGAAAATGTGAAAGGTAAAATTGCATCTGGATACTATGCTGACATTGTTGTGCTTTCGCAGAATCTATTCAGTATTGAACCTATGAAGACACATGAAACAAAAGTGTTGATGACCATCTTCAATGGAAGAATCATCTATCAGGGTAAGGATTATTGAGCCAAACCTCGTTCGCTATAAAACAAGAAAGGGGATCGATTAGACAATCGATCCCCTTTTCTATAAGAATTTAGGTTGAAAAGCTTCCGTTAGAAAGCTTGTTTTTAGGAAGCTTTGTTTTTAAGATCCTGAACCTCAGATCTGATAGCTTGAGCAAGGTTCTTAAGGTCTTGCATACCCTTTCTTACACGGGTACCGGCAGCACTGTTGCCCTTGTTATAAAACTTATCAGCATCATCTTGGAGTGTTGCGATAAGACTTTTAAGCTCTTCAAATTTTTGCATTGTCGTACAGTTTTAAGATTGAAAAAATAGATTCGTATGCCAATTTAGGTAAAAACCTTTTAAAACAACTAAAAAGGAGGTTTTTTTTAAACCCCCTTCGTTACAGACACTAATACTTCTTCCTTGTAAAAGCCATTATCCAGCTTCTCTTTTAGCTTTGAGAAGGCCGATAAAGTCATCTCCACATCCTCCAAAGTATGCATGGCTGTTGGTATGATTCTAAACATGATAACATCCTTAGGAACAACAGGATAGATCACCACAGAACAGAAAATTCCGAAGTTTTCACGAAGGTCCATTGACATGTTTGCAGCCTCACCTACACCACCCTTAAAGAGTACTGGTGTTACCGGTGAACTAGTCGTACCAATGTTAAAGCCGCGATCCTTTAAACCGCTCTGCATGGCACGCGTTACCTTCCATAAATTGTCTTTTAGCTGGGGTTGAGTCTTTAGTAACTCCAGGCGTTTCATAGCACCAATAACCAGTGGCATAGGTAAACTCTTCGCATAGATTTGTGAGCGAACGCTGTATCGGAGGTATTTCAAAATGTGCTTATCACCTGCCACAAACGCCCCAATACTCGCCATTGATTTAGCGAAGGTTGAGAAGTAAAGATCTACCTGATCTTGAACACCCTGCTCCTCGCTTGCTCCAGCCCCGGTCTTACCCATTGTACCAAAACCGTGAGCGTCATCAACAAACAATCTGAAATTATATTTCTTCTTCAGCTCAGCAACACCTTTCAAGTCGCCTTGCTTGCCGCTCATTCCAAATACACCTTCTGTGATTACCAAAATACCACCGCCTGTTTCATCAGCAAGTTTAGTGGCACGCTGAAGTTGTTTCTCCAGGCTATCCATATCATTGTGAGTGTACACAAAACGTTTGCCCATGTGTAGACGAACGCCATCAATGATACATGCATGTGATTCAGCATCGTATACAATTACATCCTTGCGATCTACTAAAGCATCGATGATGGATACTACGCCTTGATAACCAAAGTTAAGAAGCATAGCATCTTCTTTCTTCTCAAACTCTGCCAACTGACGCTCTAATTCCAAATGATGAACCGAGTTACCCGACATCATACGGGCACCCATTGGTAGGCCCATTCCATATTGAGCTGCGGCTTCAGCATCGGTCTTTCTTACTTCCGGGTGGTTGGCCAAACCGAGGTAATTATTCAAACTCCAGTTTAAAACTGTTTTGCCATTAAATTTCATTCTTGGCCCGATTTCACCCTCCAGTTTAGGGAAGAAAAAATAATCATCGGGAAGGTGGGAGTACTTGGCCAAAGGGCCGGCTTCCATTCTGAGCTTCTCAAATAGATCTACCATTAGCTTTGCTTTAAATTGATTAAAAACTGCGCAAAAGTAACAAAAAAAACGCTTTCAAATAGTCTCCAGGCACACTTTGCCGCCTTACAAATTATGATTAGCATTACGTTTTCAGTCTGATCTATGGGGAAAATTCAAAAGTTATTGGTCGCAAACCGGGGAGAAATCACGCTTCGTATCATGCGAACGGCTCGTGAAATGGGAATAAAGACCGTTGCTGTTTTTAGTGAAGCTGATCGAAATGCCCTTCATGTTCGATATGCCGATGAAGCTGTTCTTATCGGACCGCCTCCTTCTTCGCAGTCCTACCTGGTAATTGATAAAATCATTGCTGCAGCCAAGCAGACTAGTGCGGATGCCATTCATCCTGGATACGGATTTTTATCTGAGAATGAGGACTTTGCAAAACGCTGTGAAGATGAAGGTATAATCTTCATTGGTCCATCCTCTCATGCCATTGAATTGATGGGAAGTAAACTCGCGGCCAAAGCAGCCGTTGCCAAGTTTAATGTTCCACTTGTACCTGGAACAGCAGAACCTATTAGTGATGTATCAAAAGCAAAAAAGGTAGCACGTGAGGTAGGTTATCCTATCCTGATTAAAGCCAGTGCAGGTGGAGGTGGCAAAGGTATGCGTGTTGTTGAGAATGAAGCAAGCTTCGATGAACAAATGGAGCGCGCAACCAGCGAAGCTAAATCCGCTTTCGGAGATGGATCAGTATTCATTGAAAAATACATTACCAAACCAAGGCATATTGAATTTCAAATCTTTGGAGACAAGCAAGGGCATGTGGTTCATTTGTTTGAACGTGAATGCTCCATACAACGCAGACATCAGAAAGTTGTAGAAGAAGCACCGTCTTCCATTCTAACACCCGAGAAAAGAAAAGCGATGGGTGAAGCCGCTATTAATGTAGCAAAGGCATGTGGATACTATGGAGCAGGAACAGTTGAGTTTATTCTGGATGATACTCTAGAGTTTTATTTCCTCGAGATGAATACTCGTCTCCAGGTAGAACATCCGGTAACAGAAGAAATTACAGGACTTGATTTAGTCAGACTTCAAATCAGAGTGGCAGAAGGTAATCCCTTGCCCTTTGCTCAGGAAGATTTAAAAATAAAAGGGCATGCCGTTGAAGTTCGTGTATACGCTGAAGATCCAGCGAATAATTTCTTGCCCGACATCGGAACACTTACTACCTACAGACGACCACAAGGACATGGTGTTCGTGTGGATGATGGTTTCGAGCAAGGCATGGATATTCCATTCTATTACGATCCGATGATTGCCAAATTAATTTGTTATGCTGAGAATCGTGAAGACGCTATTGCTAAAATGATTCGCGCAATTGATGAATATGGAATCACAGGATTGGAAACGACTCTTGGATTTTGTCAGTTCGTAATGAAGCATGAGGCTTTCCGAAGTGGAAATTTTGATACACGTTTCGTTGAGAACTACTTTACTCCAACGCTTGCTAAACCTGCACCGGTTGAGATTGAAGAAAAGTTAGCGGCTGTATTGGCTACAACATTAATGAATGGAAAGGCTACAGCAACATCAACTCCTTCTGTAATGGTGACCAAAAGTAAATGGAAGACGCGCTTGAAAGTCTAGTTTCTTTTCCCGCTGATCTCGCAGATAAAATCCCAACCGCAGATTTACGCAGATCAATACAATAGAAAACCAATTCTTACATCTGCGAAAATCTGTGTGTCTTTTCGATCTGCGAGATCAGCTGGAATGTATTAAACCAGCTCTGACAGTTCAATCCATCTCAATGTTTTCGCATCAACATCATTTGTTATACGTTGAATTTCAGCAGCCCACTTTTGAAGTTGCTGATGATCGTTAGATCCACTGTTTATCAGCGAGGTATACTCTTCTTTCTTCTTCTCTAATTCGTCAATCTCTGCCTGAAGCTTTTCGTATTCTTGCTTCTCTTTAAAGCTCGCTTTCTTCTTATCCGTTGATGTTACCTTTTCCTCTGCGACAACCGGTTTAACAGGTTTAGTTTCGGTTGCTTCCTCCTTCTCCTCTAACCAGGTGCGGTAGTCTGAATAGTTTCCATTGAACAACCGGATGTGACCATCTCCTTCAAAAACAAAAAGCTGATCAACCAAATGATCCATGAAGTAACGATCATGTGAAACGAGCAATAAACATCCAGAGAATTTTTCAAGGAAATCTTCTAACACATTTAAGGTATCGATATCAAAGTCGTTGGTGGGCTCATCCAGAATAAGGAAGTTTGGATTCGTAACCAGAAGCTTCAACAATTGAAGACGCTTCTTCTCACCACCACTTAACTTGCTAATGTAATTGTATTGCTTGTCTGCGGGGAACAAAAAGTTCTCTAAAAATTTAGAGGCGGAAATTTGTGTTCCGTCCGCCATCGTAATGAACTCAGCGATCTCTTTTACTTCTTCAATTAATCGGTTAGCAGGATTCAACAAAATTGATTCCTGAGTAAAGTAACCATACTTGGTTGTAACACCTGGCCAGATCTCGCCAGTATCAGGTTTCAACTTCCCGGTGAGCATATCTAAGAATGTAGATTTACCTACACCATTTTTACCAACAACACCGATGCGATCATTCTTCTTAAATACATACGAGAAGTCGGTAACAATCGGAAGTTCCCCATATTTCTTTGAGATGTGTTCAACCTCCAGAATCTTTCCGCCCTGACGGGCTTCCTTCATATCCAGCTCAAGTCTGTCCTTCTTAATATCCTGTGACGCCTTCTTTTCTATTTCATAATAAGCCTCAACACGGTATTTTGCTTTTGTTCCGCGAGCGCGCGGCTGGCGTCTCATCCATTCCAATTCTTTCTTAAGAAGTAGTTTGGCTTTCGATACTTCAACCTTTAATATTTCTTCGCGATCATTTTTCTTTTCAAGGAAGTACGCATAGTTGCCTTTGTATCGGAACAACTGGCCGCGATCCAACTCAATAATTTCGGTTGCTACATTATCCAGGAAGTAACGATCATGGGTAACCATGATCAACGTAATATTCGCACTGGATAGGTATTGTTCTAACCATTCAATGGCCGTTAAGTCCAAGTGGTTAGTAGGCTCATCCATGATGATGAGATCGGGTTCTTGTAATAACATTTGCGCAAGGAAGATGCGCTTCTTTTGTCCACCGGAAAGTTGGCCAAAGGTTTTATCAATATCCGGCACACCGAGTTTCTCAATTACCTCGTGAACTTTGGCTTCATAATCCCATGCATTCAGGTCGCTCATCTTTTCGAGCACGGCCTGCATTCTTTCAGACGATGTTTCAGGATGGTGAATACAATCTTCATATTCCTTTACCACTTTAGCAATTTCATTGTCATCGCTAAAGAGAACATCCTTCACAGTTAGTTTTGGATCAACGCGAGGTTCTTGAGTTAAACAGGCGAGACGAATACCTTCACGAGTACTTACCTTTCCGGCATCGGGAGCGATTTCTCCGGTAAAGATTTTTAGTAAAGTGGATTTACCTACACCATTATTTCCGACCAACGCGAACTTCTCGCCCTTCGAAATTCCCAGCGAGATATTCTGGAATAGCCATTTATCATTATACGTCTTCGCGACAAGTTCTGCAGAAAGGTAGTTCACCGATTAGTAATTTAGGGCGCAAAGCTACTCGAAAATTGCAGTGGTTGGAATAAACCAGATAACAAACCTGCATAGAGTGAAGAAATGTGGCGAACTTTGAAGATAATCAACGATTAACGAACAATAACTTAAAGACTAACGATTAACCATTAACAACATTTATATCAGTGTGTTGACTCTTTTTCAGAAAGCAAAATATGCAGATTCCTAATTGAAGGAAAACGAGCGAAACTACAGTCAAAAGTAATTCCATAAGAAGTATTTTTTTGATTGGGATTTGAATTTATATCCAAAACTTAAAACTCCTAGTTATCAAAGGTTTAACAGACGCTACCTACGGTGATTAATCAAATAGCCCTATAAATGGATTTACAGAAGGAAGTATTGAAAGAACATTCGAAAGCACAGGCCCATAAACTGGCTGGTTATGTGGGATATAACGTATCTCGTTTCAAATCTCTTGTTGAGGTCTATTTGGCAGGTCCCTATCGCGTTACTCAGCGAGCTGCATGGCCTTTGAGTATTTGCGCTGAAAGACACCCTGATCTGATCCTTCCCCACCTAAAAAAGTTACTCGACTTTTTATCCAAACCAGGTATCCATGATTCTGTAAAAAGGAATACCCTCAGACTTCTCCAATTCATTGACATACCTAAACGCAACTATGGTCAGGTGGCCGAACTTTGTTTTGAATATCTTCAAAGTAAAAAGGAACCTGTTGCAGTTAAGGTATTCTCGATGACAGTAATTTCCAGAATTATAAAAGACGAACCTGACTTGAGAAATGAATTGAAGGTGATCATTGAAGACCTGATGCCTTATTCCTCACCTGCGTTTGTATCCCGTGGACGAAAGGTATTAAAGGAGATTAATGCGTTTCGAAAGAGCGATCAGTAGCGATCAAAAGATGATTGCTATCGGTTCAAATTATTAATATTTTGAATAGTATGCCTGCCTGAATTCATGAGGAATCTCAAAATTTTTACAAAAAAACTTCGCCCAATTATCGTTTAAGAAAGTCAAAACAATTCAACAAATACGAAAGTTCATTTACCCGCACATTGGCAGAATTATCTTGACATTTTTACCTGCAATTACAGAGGAATGGTTTTTGTCGAAGTCTTCCAAAAAAAATCTATGGATGCTTTTTCCCAAATGATCATCGATGCTGTAGCGCTCTTAAAAAATGCTGTAGTAAAAATTGATGTCTACAAAAATATTCAGGGTAAGTTAAGGCCCGCTGGTTCGGGCTCAGGATTTATCTTCTCTTCTGATGGGTTGATCTTCACGAATTGCCATGTTGTAGACAAGGCTGATAAAATAATGGTGTCGTTGTTAAATGAAAACGAAATAGAGGCAACACTCCTTGGTAAAGATCCTGACACTGATCTGGCGATTTTAAAAATCTACTCCGATGGATATTCCGTTTCGAAACTGGGAGATGCAAGTCAACTTCAGATTGGTCAGTTTGTAATTGCTATTGGCAATCCAATGGGGTATCAACATACGGTCACGACCGGAGTAGTGAGTGCTTTAGGCAGAACCCTCCGATCACAAAATGGGATGCTCGTTGACAATGTAATTCAATCGGATGCAGCGCTTAATCCAGGCAACTCAGGCGGACCACTTATCTCGACCGATGGAGAAGTTGTTGGTGTTAACACGGCAATTATTCAAGGCGCCAATGGACTTAGTTTCTCGGTGGATATTAATACAGCAAAAGAAGTTGCTAGTCAACTGATCAAAACCGGAAATGTATTCAAGGCTTACCTTGGGTTTCAATTACAAGAGGTACATATAAATGCCAAAGTAAAGCGGCATCATCACCTGCCTAATGATAAGGGTCTGTTCATTGTAGGAATTGAAGAAAATTCGCCAGCGTTCCGATCTCAAGTAAAAGAAGGCGACATTATAACTTCCTTCAACAACAAACCGGTTCAGTCCTTGCATCAACTCTTTAAGGAACTTACCAGTAAAGACATTCTCACCATGGTTGATATCTCCGTAATCCGCCATACTGAATTATTGAATGTCGGCATATTTCCAGTCGAACGTAAGCTTAGCTAGGTCCGGGTACCCTATGCGTGGGTTTGATAGGTTTTACCCAAAAAGGAATCAAATGGTGAAAATGAAGGCCGAATCTATAAAGAGGACACCTTTAAATTATAAAAGTGGTTTCAAAATGCACTTAAAATCAATACCTTAGCGGGGTCTAAGATAAACTTATCCTGCCTTATCATTAATGGCATTTACCCGAACACTTTTACGGAGCCTTTTCATTGAGCAAGATCACTTCATCTTATCCCATAAACAGTACAAGCGAATTCTTCTAACCGGCAGGTTGTGCTTAATGACCTTCATTGTAGCGGTAGGCTACCTTATGTTGGACCTCTATAACGGAGTTAATTTTGCATGGCCTTACCAACTTGCTTGTGCTGTTCTTGCGTTGACCAGTTTCATTCTGAACCGGAATGGGCAATTCTCAGCGGCCAAAATTCTACTTGCTTTAAGTTCAAATCTGACCGTGTTTGTTTTTGCCATTAACGAGCCGCTTGAAGTTGGCCTGTATATGTTTTTCATAACCACTAACCTTGGAGCACTGGTTGTATTCGGCTATGAAGAAAGAGGAAAAGCCATTTTCTTTACCCTCCTTTCCACCACACTCTTTCTGCTCTCACTTTTCATGGATTTCAGTTTTATCCAACGTCCGGTTTATACAGAAGAGTACATTCGAGCCAACGTAATTATAAACTTTATTGGGTCTTCCATTGGCTCTGCTCTCATCCTTTATTTCCTTATCAACATTAATCATCGCGCAGAATCACAGATGGCTAAAAACGAAAAGGAAATTACGGAGAAGAATGCAGCGTTAACAAAGTTAAATCTTGAACTTGACAGATTTGTTTATAGCACATCACATGATCTGAGGGCGCCACTCATGTCCATTCATGGTCTGCTCCAGCTTACTAAATTGGAAAGTGATGCAAAGGAATTAAAAATATATCATGAAATGATGGAAGGTCGTGTGGCTAATCTCGACAAACTTATTCGTGACATTACAGATTATGCTCGAAACTCGCGACAGCCTATCGCACTGGGAAATACCTCCGTAAAGAAATTGGTTTTAGACTCCATTGAAAATCTTCGTTTTTTTCCCGGAGCGGAGAATGTAAAAATACATCGACAAGTGCCGGATGATCTGATGATCACAACCGATCTCACGCGCCTTCAAATTATATTAAACAACCTGATCTCAAACGCTTTCAAATATTACGATAGCACGAAGGCCAATTCCTTCATCCGGATCACATCAAAAGAACGACTCGATAAAATCATCTTTACCATTGAAGATAATGGTATTGGGATTCCAAATGATTCATTGAACAGAATCTTTGAGATGTATACCCGTGCGCATGAACAATCTTTTGGTTCCGGACTTGGTCTCTACATTGTAAAAGAAACGGTTGAGAAATTAAGTGGAACCATTCACGTTCAATCCCGCGTTAGTGAAGGCTCAATCTTTACCATTGAGATACCAAGTTTTTTAGAAGCAACCACTGAGGTCGCTAAGAATGAAAACCAAATGAATGCCTAATCATTCTGCAAGCGAAATGAAAAGCTTGAATTAGATCCCTTCAAATAAAGAAATTGTTTTCAGGTATTCTGGTTCCATTACATTCCAATTCATTTTTTCGCGAATCGCATTCGAATATGCTTTTAGCTCATCACCTTCACCATGAATTGTAAACGTTATTTTAGGTTTGTCTTTAAAGTTCTTCATCCATGCAAAAAGCTCCTCGCGATCAGCATGACCGGATAGCGTACTCATGTTGGCTATCTTACACTTTACCGGAACTGCTTGTCCGAATATTTTAATAAAAGGTTTGCCATCTGCAAGATCTCTACCCCTTGTTCCCACTGCCTGATAACCCGAAATCAAAACTGTGTCATTTTCGTTTGGTAATCGATGATACAGATGGTGCAGAATTCTTCCCCCCGTCATCATACCGCTGGACGAAATGATGATTGCCCGACTCTTAATTTCATTTAAGGCTTTTGAATGCTGTGAATTCTTTACAAACACCAACATATTCGTTTCCATCTCTTCGGCAAATACAGCGCTATTAAATTTCACTTTGTGATACTCCGGGTATTTATAGAACAGATACGTAACTGAAATGGCCATTGGACTATCAATGTAAACCGGTACATCTGGAATTCTATCTTCCTTTATAAGTTGATGAAGATAGTAAAGCAGAACCTGTGTACGTCCGACAGCAAAAGCCGGTATCAGCAAAACACCATTGTTGATCATTGCTTCATTAACAATCCTGCTCAAATCTTCCAATGGGTCAACAACCGTATTGCTTCGGTTTCCATAGGTAGATTCAATGAAAAGTATATCGGTATCGGTAATTTCAGTTGGAGGATTTAACATTGCATCCGTAGACCTGCCTAAGTCACCAGAGAAAACAATTTTCTTGGTTTGTGTTTCTCCCTGAATATACATTTCAGTAATCGCTGATCCCAGCAAGTGACCTGCATCATTAAAAATAATCTCCACGTTATTATTAATCCGAATTCTGCTTCCATACTTGTGTCGCTTCACCAATGAAAAAACAGATTGGGCATCCATGCTTGTGTATAATGGCTGAGGTGCAGCATGTTTTGAATATCCTTTTGAAAACGCATATGAAGCTTCCTCTTCTTGGAGTTTTGCTGAATCCATCAACATGATCTCCATTAAATCTGCGGTAGGCTCTGTGCAATAAATTGGCCCTGAAAATCCTTCTTTAACAAGTCGAGGTAAATACCCTGTGTGATCGATGTGTGCGTGACTAATGACTACAGCATTAATAGATGAAGGATCAATCGGAAACTCGTCCCAGTTTCTTAATCGTAATTCCTTCAATCCTTGAAAAAGTCCACAATCAAAAAGAACACGAAACTTGCCAATGTTTAACAGGTAACGCGATCCTGTCACGGTTCCTGTTCCTCCAAGAAATTTTACAGTCACATTCATAAGTTTCTGGATTTTTATGCAAGGAAAATTAAATGCAAAGAGAAAAACCTGATGAAAGTCATGTTTTTAAATGACCGTCATCAAATCAATCTAAATCATGTGAGAATACTTTTGAATCCTAATCAACATTGCTATGAAAACAATACTTGTGCCCTGCGATTTTTCAAAACCATCAATAAATGCTTTTCGGTTTGCCCTTGATATTGCTAAAATGTCAAAAGGCACAATCCACTTGTTGAATGTCGTTGAGCTACCCATCATGCATGATTCTATGTTAATGCCCGTTCTTTCATTTGAACAACAACTGCTGAAGGAATTAAAAGAGGGGAGTAATTCAGAATTTGAGAAGCTGACTACTAAGTACACCAAGGAGAAAATCAAAGTAATAACAAAGGTAGATTTTGGATCTCCCTCCTATATCATCAATACCTACGCTAAAAAAATTAAAGCCGACCTTATTTTAATGGGTTCGCATGGTGCTACTGGCGCGAGGGAATATTTCGTTGGATCAAATGCGGAAAAGATTATTCGGTATTCGAAAGTTCCGGTTTTAATACTAAAAGATTATTACAAAGGTCCAATCAAACATATTGTGTTTCCGAATACGCTTGACACCGAAAATCAGGAAGATTTGGTGATGAACATAAAAGCGCTTCAGAATTTCTTCAAAGCTACCCTTCATATCGTTTGGGTAAATACGCCTGTCAATTTTACGAATGATTCCAAAACACAGAACCGACTTGAAGATTTCGCGAAACGTTATATGTTTAAAAACTTCACCATCAATATCTATAATCACTTCGATACAGATGAAGGCATTCGCGAATTCTCAGATTCAATCAAAGCTAATATGATTGCTATGGGAACTCACGGCAGAAAAGGGATTTCCCACCTCGTTCTTGGAAGCCTCGCTGAATCAATAGCCAATCATTACAAAGGACTGATATGGACTTACGCTCTAAAAAATGACGTTGTACAAGTCTAGAACGTAAATATGATTCAAACGGAAATTGAAGTTGATTTAAAATGTTATCACTGCAGACAATCGTGTGATGAAGTTCTTTGGACTGAAGCAAAACCTTTTTGCTGTTACGGGTGCAAAACAGTTTATGAAATTCTGAGCAGCAACAACTTATGTGAGTATTATGATCTCGAAAAAAATCCAGGCGTACAACTGAAGGAGATCAATGAAGAAACGTATGCGTATCTGGATGAAAAAGATGTTCGCATTAAGTTGCTTGATTTTGAGTCAGAAGATTTTTCCAAGATCACACTCTTCATTCCCTCCATACATTGTGTTTCGTGCATTTGGCTATTAGAGAACTTACAAAAGATTGCCGATGGAATTCTGCACAGCGAAGTTGTCTTCACGAAGAAAACGGTTTCAATAAATTTCAATCCTAAAGTAATAAAGCTAAGTGCAATCGCAAGGTTAATTGCAGGTCTTGGTTACATACCAAAGATTACACTTGACAGCAACGAAGGTGTTAAACCAAAGACAGATAATAGCTTGGTTCTTAAAGTTGCCATAGCCGGCTTCTGTTTTGGTAATGTGATGCTCTTTAGTTTCCCTGAATATCTTGGCATCGATCATTCAGAAGCGCAATTGATGCGTGTGTTCTCCTGGCTCAATCTTGCCCTGTCAATACCTGTATTCTTTTTCAGTGGATTCGATTACATTCGATCCGCTCTCAAAAGTTTTAAGCAAAGGCAAATCAATATTGATCTCCCTATTGCTGCCGGACTTATCGCATTGTTTTTTAGGAGTAGTTACGACATTATTACTTCAACCGGACCTGGATACCTTGATTCGTTTACTGGGTTAGTTTTCTTTCTACTTATCGGAAGATGGTTTCAGGATAAAACATATAAGAGCCTTGCTTTCGATCGCGACTTTACATCCTACTTCCCTTTAGCGGTTAACGTTTTAATAAGAGGCGAATGGAAGCCAATCATTATTTACAAATTAAAACGAGATGATCACATCCGAATTCGAAATATGGAGATTATTCCAGCGGATGCTATTCTGTTAAACGACCTTGCATACATTGATTACAGTTTCGTTACGGGTGAGTCACGACCTGTGAAAGTAATGCAAAATGCTTTGGTTTATGCAGGCGGCAGACTGATCGGCTCACCGATTGAACTCATAGTCGAAAAAGAAACATCACAAAGTCATTTGACCAGTTTGTGGAACAACGATGCCTTTAAGAAGATCGAAGAAAATAAATATCAAAAAATCATTGATAATGCTGCACAACGATTTACATGGATTGTATTACTGATCGCAACGGGCACGGCAATCTATTGGCAAATCAATGATCCTAAAAATATGTGGCTGGTGCTGACGTCTGTGTTAATGGTGGCGTGTCCTTGTGCGTTAGCGCTAGCTGCACCTTTTACTTTCGGAAGTATGCTTCGTGTATTTGGAAAAAATCAACTATATCTAAAGAATGCCGATGCCATTGAACGCATGGCAAGCATTGATGCCATTGTATTCGACAAAACCGGAACAGTAACGCACGGCGAAGAACCTGAAATAAAATTTGAAGGTGATCTTAGTGAATTTGATGTCAGTTGCATCAAGACACTAACAAGTTATTCTACACATCCTCTGAGTCTGTTGATTACTCATTTCATTAAGTCCCATCAAAAAAATATGGTCTATGACTTCAAAGAAATTCCTGGTAAAGGAATAGAAGGAACTATTGAAGAACATAACTATAAAATTGGATCACCCCAATTTGCAGGATTTTATGGAAAGACAGATGCAAGTTCATCAAAGGTATTTGTATCTATTGATAATGAGGTGGCAGGATATTTCAGCATCAAGAGTTCTAACCGCCAGAACATTGAAGCAATGATTCATCGATTAGGAAAGAAATGCACTGCGTTATTATCCGGAGACAATGAAGCAGACAAAACTCAAATGCAAAAACTATTTGGTCCATCGACTGAATTACTATTCAATCAATCTCCACACGACAAACTTCATTACATAAAATCCCTCCAGACACAAGGAAAAAAAGTGATGATGATTGGCGATGGTTTGAATGATGCGGGGGCGTTGAAGCAAAGCGATGTAGGAATTGCTGTAACAGACGACACCGGAGTTTTTACTCCTGCATGCGATGGAATTTTATCAGGAGAGAAAATCACTTACCTTGATAAAATGCTTCAGCTCGCCAAATCGTCCTCTTCTATCCTCAAAACCGGTTTTGCTATTTCTTTTTTCTACAATGCCATTACATTAAGCATTGCAGTATCCGGATACCTCACTCCTCTTGTCGCTGCCATCATTATGCCGATCAGCAGTATCAGTGTTGTTGGATTCTCAGTTCTTGCCGTAAATCTTGTCGCGAAAAATAAATTCAAACATCAAACTATATAAACATGAACTATATATCAGCAGAAGAAGCCTTGCTCGTTGTCAAACCTGGCGATCGCGTTTTTGTTCACGGTGGTGCAGCTACACCACATCACTTGCTAACAAAGTTGGCGGAACGATCTTCCGAATTATGGAACGTAGAGATCGTTAGCATCAGCATGCAAGGTGATGCCGTAATCGCTGATAAAAAATACAAAGACAGTTTTCGAATCAATTCATTATTCGTATCACAAAATATTCGCGAAGCAGTGAATGCAGGACGAGGAGATTATGTACCTATTTTTCTAAGTGAGATTCCCATTCTGTTTAAAAGAGGAATATTACCCATCGATGTTGCACTGGTTCAGGTTTCACCTCCTGATAAACATGGGTATTGTTCTTTAGGTGTGTCGGTTGATATAGCAGCAACAGCTGTAAAGACAGCAAAATATACTATTGCACAAGTGAATCAGCGCATGCCGAGAACGTTAGGTGATGGAATTATCAAGATTGACTCGTTTGATGCATTAGTATATCAAGAACAAGAGCTCCCGGAAATTTCCAATGGCGAACTCAGCGAAATATCGATGAGAATTGGAGGGCATTGCGCTGCACTTGTAGAAGATGGTGCCACTATACAAATGGGGATAGGGTCCATTCCAGATGCCGTGCTGGCAAGTTTAACAAATCACAAAGAACTGGGTGTACATACCGAAATGTTTTCGGACGGAATAATTCCGCTTATTGAAAAAGGCGTGATCACAAATCAACACAAAAAAAAATACAGGGGGAAAACTGTCACTTCATTTCTGTTGGGAAGCAGGAAGCTTTATGATTTTGTTGATGATAATCCAGCAGTGGTTGTCTTGAATATTGATTATGTAAACGATACTGCAGTGATCCGAACCAATCCAAAAGTAACTGCCATTAACAGTGCCATTGAAGTAGATATTACAGGGCAGGTTTGTTCTGACTCCATTGGAACGTATCACTATTCAGGTGTTGGCGGTCAAATGGATTTTGTTCGGGGAGCTTCACTCTCTGAAGGAGGTAAACCCATCATTGCGTTACCTTCAATCACTGCAAAAGGCGTCTCTCGGATATCTTCTTTCTTGAAGCAAGGTGCAGGTGTCGTTACTACGCGAGCACATGCCCACTACATTGTTACTGAATATGGAACGGCATATCTCTACGGGAAGAATATGCGACAACGTGCAAAAGCATTGATTGAGATTGCACATCCCAATCACAGAGAGGCATTGGACCGGGAAGCCTTTGAGCGTTTTCGTACCTATGAATTTGAACATTCTATTTATTAATTATGGGCATCATCGTACTACTCATCGCCATAAGCGTAACCATCGCAGTTCTATTTCTTAGTATTTTTTATTGGAACATTAAAAATGGTCAGTATGATGATACTTATACACCATCAGTGAGGATGCTGTTTGAGGATAAGCCAAAGAAAGTAGATGCGATTACAACAGATAAAGAAAAGTTAAAATAAGCTCTTCCTATACGTTTGTTATAAAATGATTGGTTAACAAGTGCGCTTTAAGATTGTTCAAGTTTTGAAAATGGCGGATAGAATAAAGTGTATCAACCATGATTTACTCTCAGCACGAGTGCGGGAAGGATTAAAACATTTTCATAGGAAGATGGCAGGCGCGCGTTTAAGTTCAGGAATAATCCCGCCAATGGCGGGATTATTCCTGAACTATTTTAAACTCATTATCAAAACCCTGCTATTCGCAGGGTTTTGATAATGAGTTTTTTTGCGCGGACTACTCGCGATTTCTTTGCTAAATTTTATATCCCGCGCACTAGCACATTCTCCATTCACTGCAACTTTTCAAGCTGTTAACAGAAGAATTACAAATACTACCTAGTTCAAATCACTTCAGAGTTATTTTCTGCTTACAAAGCAGATTAGAAATTATTGATGACAAAAATCATAAAACGGATTGAGTAGGATCATATGCTTGAGCATTCGCTTCCTATTACTTTGGGGCATGATCAATTCTCCTCCACAAGTATCGCTTCTCAAAAAGTACGATGTTCCAACACCACGCTATGCAAGTTATCCGACAGTGCCGTGCTGGAATACAGATTCATTCTCAAAAGAACAATGGATTGATTCAGTAAGAAGAACCTTTAATGAATCAAACGATGAGAAGGGCATTAGTTTATACATCCATCTCCCCTTCTGTGAAAGTTTGTGTACTTATTGTGCCTGCACAACCCGCATCACAAAAAATCACAGTGTTGAAATTCCCTATATACAAGCCATCCTAAAAGAATGGGAGGAGTATAAAAAGATTTTCAGAAAACCTCCTGTCATCCGTGAACTGCATTTGGGAGGAGGAACTCCTACCTTTTTTGAGGCAAAGAATTTGCGTTGGTTAATTTCATACATTCTTGAAGGTGCATTCATTCACGATGAATTTGAATTCAGCTTTGAAGGACATCCGAACAATACTTCTTACGAGCATCTCAAAACTTTATTCGATCTTGGTTTTAAGCGAGTGAGTTTTGGCGTTCAGGATCTCGATGAAAAAGTACAGCAAACCATTCATCGCGTTCAACCCTTTGAAAACTTGCAGCGCGTTACCGATCAAGCACGTGCAATTGGTTATGAATCTGTGAGCTATGATCTTATTTATGGTTTGCCATTTCAAACACCATTCACTGTCTCCGATACCATTGATAAAGTATTGACACTAAGACCAGATCGTCTTGCCTTTTATAGTTATGCTCATGTGCCTTGGTTAAAGCCTGGTCAGCGCGGATACGAAGACGCTGACTTACCTTCACAAGCATTGATGAGACATCTTTACGAAATAGGAAGACATACATTAAAGAAGAATGATTATGCCGACATTGGCATGGATCACTTCGCATTGCGTCATGATACACTCTTCAAAGCACATGTCTCAGGTAAATTGCACCGTAACTTCATGGGTTACACCACCAGCAATACAGACTTGTTAATTGGCTTAGGTGCTTCTGCGATTAGTGATGCAAAATATGCTTACGCACAAAACATTAAGAAAGTAGAGGATTACATGATAGCTGTAAAAGAAAACAATACGGCTGTTATAAAGGGTCATATTCTCACTGATGAAGATTTACTTTTGAAACAGTGTATTCTTGAAATCAGTTGTAATGCTAAATTAAATCAGGAGCTATTGATGGAAGTAGCAGATTCTTCGATGCTCGAAGCATTACGAGTTATGGAAAAAGAAGGCATCTTGTATTTGAGCGAAGATGGACTTCAGGTAACAACTCTTGGCGAACCCTTCATCCGAAATATCTGCAGTGTATTCGATCAGCGAATGAACAGAAGCGAAAATCATTCACAGGTTTTCAGTAAAGCGATTTGAATTCAAGCCCCCGCGGGGCTACCTGTTTGTAGCGCTGGGTTTTAACCCAGCGAAATGAATTGGGTAGTGAACATGTGCCATAGGGAATTTGAAATCGTGCATCTCATTTTCTGGCACACAACGATGCTCTTCGATCGGACATGGAGCAAATGTGCCAATGACATTTTTTGCTCTAATAACATTTCGAACGTGGCGCGAATTAGATTTGATTATTTTACCCCCGACTCGCTGGGGCTTGTATCTACACGCTGCATAATATTTAGAATGCCGATTAATTCTGCTAAAAAGGATTACATCGAAAAATTAAATCACTGACAAAAATCACCTTCTCCCCTAACATCAATCATTATCGGTGCTGAGACCCTGTCCTACTTTTAAGGCGGGAAAAATTCTTACTAAACCTTAGTCACTCGATATGGAAATCGAAAAATTTAGTTACGACAACAAGATTGTAAAAGCCTTCATCATCGCAACTGTTATATTTGGATTGGTGGGTATGTTAGTCGGTCTCACCGCTGCTCTTCAGCTTGTGTATCCTATCTTTAACTTCGATCTGCAATACACCACATTTGGGCGTATACGACCACTACATACCAACGCAATCATCTTTGCCTTCGTAGGTAACGCTATGTTTGCTGGTATATATTATTCCATGCAGCGTTTGCTTAAAGCCAGGATGTTCAGCGATAAATTAAGCTGGATTCATTTCTGGGGATGGCAACTCATCATTCTCGCTGCGGCCATTACCCTTCCGCTGGGAATGACTACATCAAAAGAATATGCTGAGCTTGAATGGCCAATCGATATCGCCATCACTATTATCTGGGTGGTGTTTGGCTGGAATATGATTGGTACCATTATCAAACGCAGAGAGCGTCACTTGTATGTTGCCATATGGTTTTATATCGCTACGTTCATAACGGTTGCTGTACTTCACCTGGTAAATTCATTTGAAATACCGGTAACTCTTTTCAAAAGTTATTCATGGTATGCTGGTGTTCAGGACGCACTGGTTCAATGGTGGTACGGTCACAATGCAGTTGCGTTCTTTTTAACAACACCATACTTGGGAATGATGTACTACTTCCTTCCAAAGGCTGCTAACCGACCCGTATACTCGTATCGCCTTTCTATCATTCACTTTTGGTCATTGATTTTCATTTATATCTGGGCAGGTCCTCACCATTTATTATATACTTCTCTTCCTGATTGGGCTCAATCTCTCGGGGTTGTTTTCTCCATCATGCTCATCGCTCCATCATGGGGTGGTATGTTGAATGGCTTGATGACCTTACGTGGCGCATGGGATCGTGTTCGCGAAGATGTTGTATTGAAATTTATGGTGGTAGCAGTGACTGCATACGGTATGGCAACATTAGAAGGCCCTCTCCTTTCATTAAAAAATGTTAACGCCATCGCTCACTTTACCGACTGGATTGTAGCTCACGTACACGTTGGTGGATTGGGCTGGAATGGTTTCATGATCTTTGCGATGCTCTATTGGGTTGTGCCAAGAATGTGGAACACAAAAATCTATTCACCTAAATTGGCCAACCTTCACTTTTGGTTGGGCACGCTCGGTATTATTTTCTATGCATTGCCAATGTATGTATCTGGTGTTGTACAAAGTTTGATGTGGAAAGAATTTAATGCTGAAGGGTTCCTGGTTTATAAAAACTTTTTAGAAACAACAGTTCAAATTCTTCCGCTTCACGCATTGCGTGCCTTTGGAGGTTCATTGTATCTCACGGGTGCTATCATCATGACATACAATTTAATTAAGACTGCATACACAGGAAGCTTCACTGCCAACGAAGATGCAGAAGCTGCACCACTCGCAAAAGAATTTGTAGCAAAGAGTGGCGGATGGCACTACAGACTGTTGGAGCACAAACCCATCTTGTTTACTACTCTAACGCTTATTGCCATTCTGATTGGCGGAGCAATCGAAATGATTCCAACCTTCTTAATCAAATCAAACGTTCCAACGCTTGCGAGTGTGAAACCCTATTCTCCACTAGAACTACATGGTCGTGATATTTACATTCGTGAGGGCTGTTCGAACTGTCACACACAAATGGTGAGACCATTCCGATCTGAAACAGAGCGCTATGGTGAATATTCTAAGGCAGGTGAATTTGTTTATGATCATCCATTCTTATGGGGATCAAAACGTACTGGTCCGGATTTACATCGCATGAATGGAAAATATTCCAACACCTGGCACTACAACCACATGCTTGCACCTGATGCTGTGTCTACTGGATCGATCATGCCTGCTTATCCTTGGCTGTTCGAACAAAGTCTGGACAAGAGTTTAACTGCGGGTAAGATCAATGCGATGCGAACAATAGGAGTTCCTTACGAAGAAGGATATCAGAACGAAGCAAACAGTGATCTTGAAAAACAAGCTGGTGAGATTACGACCACATTAAAAGCTGATGGTATTGAGGTAGCCGATGACGCAGAGATCATTGCGTTGATTGCTTACCTGCAAAGATTAGGAAAAGACATTAAAGCTGAAAAGACTGCGGAGCAATAGAAATCGGTTGCCAGTTTCCGGTTACCGGTGACTGGCAACCGGAAACTAGAAACAAATTCAAACCATAAATTTTAAGTCATGTACAAGAACGTCCTCCAAAACATAGAGAACATCGCCATCTGGCCTATGATCTCATTCTCGATATTCTTCATTTTCTTTCTTTGTCTTTTGCTCCATGTATTTACAACTGACAAGAAGTTCATTGAGAAAATGGAAAATCTTCCCATCAACAGTTGTGATCGTGAAAATGAAACCAATCTTAATGTGTAAGGTTATGAAAAAGGTATTTTCTATTGTATCTCTCTTACTCTTGTCATTCGCTGCCTTTGCACAAGAAGCTTCAACAGAAACAAAATCATTTTGGGATGATCCAATTAACGATCCTCTATTACCCCTTTATCTTGTTTCTCTTTTTGTTCTGATTGTTATCGCGTTGGTTGGTTTTGTTGCTATCTATCTATGGAAAATTCTCAACATCCTTGCTGACCAGGCTGAAGAAGAAAAAGCTCGCAAGCTTGGGATTACCTATGCACCAAAGAAAAATTGGTGGAATAAATTTATCGATCAGATCAATGCAGCTGTACCTGTTGAAAAGGAAAAAGATATTGAACTCGATCACAACTACGATGGCATCAAAGAACTCGACAACCACTTACCTCCTTGGTGGACATGGTTGTTTATCGGATGCATTGTCTGGGGTGCTATATACTTGGTAGTCTATCATATCAGCGATACGCTTCCATTGCAATTGGATGAATATAAGCAAGAGCTAACAATGGCCGATGAACAAGCTCGTAAACTAAAAGCTGCACAACCTCAGGAAGCCATTGACGAAAATACACTTGCCTTCTCGAACGATAAACCCATCATTGAAAAAGGTAAATCCGTTTTCGTAAGTTATAACTGTGCATCGTGTCACAAAGCTGATGGCGGTGGCAACACCATTGGTCCGAATCTTACTGATGACTATTGGATTCACGGTGGTAGTATGAAAAACATTTTTAGCACAATTAAAAATGGCGCAGTAGAAAAAGGAATGCCTGCTTGGGGAAAATCTATGAGCCCTCAAGATGTTAAAGCCGCAGCATTCTTTGTGATGAGTTTGAAAGGAACAAATCCAGTTGGTGCAAAAGCTGCGCAGGGTGAATTGCTTAAAGAAGAAATTATGAAGTCGGATAGTACAGCAGTAAAAGGAGACTCTATTTTAGTTCGAGCTTCTCTCTAAAGATGTTTCCAGTTCCCGGTCACCGGAAACTGGAAACCGGTAACCGATAACTTAGCAATGGGCGAAATGAAAGACAAACAACTAATTGAAGATTTATACCTTCTACACGATGATGAGTTTCGCGATAGTATTGGAACGGTTGATCAGGAAGGCAAGCGAATTTGGATTTATCCAAAGAAACCTTCCGGTCAGTATCACAACTTGAGAATTGTTGTTACTGTAGTTTTACTCTCATTACTCTTTGACGGACCTTTTATTAAGATTGGTGGTCAGCCCCTTCTCTTACTGAATGTTTTCGAACGGAAATTCATTATCCTCGGTCAGGCTTTCTGGCCGCAGGATTTCTTTTTACTTGCAGTCGTACTTATTACCTTCTTCGTCTTCGTCATTCTTTTCACAGTAGTGTTTGGTCGGGTGTGGTGTGGTTGGATGTGTCCGCAGACGTTGTTTATGGAAATGGTATTCCGCAAAATTGAATACTTTATTGAAGGTGATGCACCTGCACAAAGGAGATTATCAAAGGAACCATGGAATCTTCAGAAGATCTTAAAGAAAACCGGCAAGCATATTATTTTCCTGCTGATCTCTATTGCAATTGCTCATACCTTAATGGCTTACATAATCGGCATTGATGAGACTTTAGCAATCGTACAACATTCTCCTGCAGAAAATCTTGCTGGTTTCATTGGCCTGATTGTATTCACAGGAATATTTTATGGAATCTATGCAAAGTTCAGAGAGCAAGCATGCATTGCTGTTTGTCCTTACGGAAGATTGCAAGGTGTACTGCTCACCAAAGAGTCTATTGTAGTTGCGTATGACTGGTTACGGGGTGAACCTCGTGGACGTCTGAAAAAAGATTTAACGGCTCAAGCCAATACAGGCGATTGCATTGACTGCAAACTCTGCGTTCATGTTTGCCCTACCGGGATTGACATTCGAAATGGAACACAACTGGAATGCGTGAATTGCACGGCATGTATTGATGCCTGTGATGACGTAATGATAAAAATTGGAAAGCCAAAAGGGCTGATCCGGTTTGCTTCCTACAACTCCATTAAAGAAGGAATTTTAAAAATCATAAATGCCAGAGTTATTGCCTACTCTTTTGTGTTAGTCGCATTAATTGGACTTTTGAGTTTTGCATTGATTACCCGTTCCAATGTAGAGACAACAGTATTGAAAGTTCCAGGAACATTATATCAACGCGAAGCGGGCTTTATTACTAATTTGTACAACATCGAATTTGTAAACAAAACATTTGATCCGATAAAACTCGAAGTGAAAGTAGAAGAACCATTGGATGTTCAGATTTTAAAGGCGGACGGAAAAGCAATTGACATTCCAGCAGAAGGTATGGCAAAGAGTGTTTTCTTCATTAAGATACCTGAGCACAACGTAAAGAATGCAAGAACAGTGGTTACACTTGGTATCTACCAGAATGGTGAACGTATTGAAACCGTGAAAGCTAAATTCATTGGGCCTGTAAGTAAAGCATCAGATGCAAAACGAAACTAAAAAAATTGAATTATGAACTTTGGAAAATGGATTATTGTCTCCTTCATACTCTTCGCAGTGTTCATTGGAACACTCGTGACAGTATGTGTTCGTGAAGATATAAACCTGGTATCAAAAGATTATTACAAAGAAGAGCTTGCATATCAGGATCAGATTCAGAGGTTGAATAATACTGAGAAACTTCTGCAGAAGCCGATTGTAAAAGTAATAGAGAATAATTTGCTCCAAGTAGACTTCATGCAGACTCAAGAAATTCAAAGTGGTGAACTGAAACTATTCTGTCCTTCCAATCCGAAGATGGACAAGAACTTTAAACTGAATAATCAAAAAGATGGAAGTCAACTAATTGAGTTACGTGGATTGCAAAGCGGCATGTACAAGGCCAAACTTCTTTGGACTATGAATGGTAAAGAATTCTACATAGAAGAAATAATCAATATCTAAATGGTACTCACCGCAATCATCATTGGACTAGCCGGAAGTTTACATTGCTTAGGTATGTGCAGTCCATTGGTAATGGCGGCCACTACAATGAAACCTTCCATTATTCTCAGCAGAGTTCTGTACAATGCCGGAAGAGTATTTACCTATACCCTGCTCGGAATGATTGTTGCCGGTGCAGGCATGGCATTGCCTACAAGAAATTATCAAAACTTGCTTTCCATTGTTCTCGGCATTACACTTCTCTTTATTGCCTTTGGTGGAATACGGAACATTCACGTTCCTATCCTCTCCAACACCACGCAAGTGCTCAGTCATAGATTAAAGAATATATTTGGTAAATACCTCAATCAAAAGAATTACCGATCGCTTTTCATGTTGGGTAGCATCAATGGTTTGCTTCCGTGTGGCTTAACCTTTCTTGCCCTTAGCTATTGCTTAACGTTACAACGACTTATTGATGGATTTAATTTTATGTTGCTGTTTGGTGTAGGTACATTACCTGTTATGCTTGGGTTTACCAGCGTACTTCAATTTATGATCAAACGATTTCATTTTGATATGAGAAACATCACAACAGGAATGCTAGCGCTATCAGGTGTTGTCTTGATTGTAAGAGTTTTTATTGTTCATCTTCCTCAAGCAACATCTTTTAAAGAAGGGGTGATTGATATTGTGATGTGTAGGTAGGTTAATTAGTAAAGAAACTACCCACACACATATCTCTCATCATACTCCACATTGTATCGCTCAAGAATTTGTCTGTATTCATCCTGGAAGTTTTTCCTGGAATGATGTTCGTGTTGATTCTCAATGCATAGTCTTACAATATCTACTTCAGAAGCCTTTACTGAAAATGCTCCATATCCATCTTGCCAATAGAAATTTTTAAGCTTCACATCTTTTGTCTTTATCCATTTTGATGAATGAGCTTTTAATTCTTCCACGAGTTTCATCAATGGAAGCTTCTTGGATAACTTACAGAGAATGTGAATATGATCTACATAACCACCCACAATAAGGGATTGGCATTCCAGATTATTACAAATACCACCAAGGTAATTATGAAGTTCCTTTTCTACCGATGGAATAATGAGAGGCTGCCTGTATTTGGTGCTGAACACAATGTGGATGTAATTCTGAACGAGTGATTGTCCCATAGGTAACGGTTTTATAGATTCATTAAACGGAAACATATTTCGCCCTTTCAGGGCTGCTTGGTCTCTGCGCCTAATTCACGCACGGGACGTTGTCCCGTGCTATTGGATATCGCCCTTTCAGGGCTTAAGGGATAACGCAATACTCAAGCGCGGAGATTATATGCTAATAAAGCTAACCAAAATCATAATTAAAATGAAGCTAGTACTCATCAAAGCCTTATTGGAATTTGAGTGAAACCTCCCCAATCCATCACAGCCCTGAAAGGGCGCAATCGCTCAACGTTGGACGAAGTCCTACGTTAACGCATAGCTACAGCTGCCCAGCTATAAGATCAATGCATCACAAGCTCTTACCCTCTACGCCAAATAGTAGAAGGTCCATCAAGGTCATAATCTCCAAAGTCGAGATGAAGGCTTGTGTTACTATACCAAGAGAAGAGCTACAGCCCTGAAAGGGCTCAATCTCCAACCGTAGGGCAAAGCCCTACGAAGAATTACAATCAGATCAATTAGAAGAATCTACATGTCTACAATCACCTCGCCACATTCCACCTCACAACCTTCTCCAACTTCTCAGCATGAAGAATTTTAATCTTCCCTCCTTCTATCTCAATAATACCTTCGTCTTTAAAATCAGAGAGTACACGGATTACAGATTCAGATGCCGTGCCCACAATCTTCGCGAGATCATCGCGTGAAATGGCAATAACAGATTTCGAATCTTTTAATGTATCAACCTTCAGTAATGCTTCTGCTGTACGCTGACGCACTGAGTTGTAGGCGAGGTTAATTAATTGTCGTTCTCGCTCGGCTACTTTCTTACACAACAAATTGATAAAGCTTGCCGAAACATCAGGATGACTTTGAATCATCAGCATGAAATCATATCGCGGTATCATTACCAATTCAGTATCCTGCATAGCAATGGCAGACTCTTTATAATTCTCATTCTGAAGAATGGATTCAAAACCAAAAAAGTCATTGTTGTGATAGAGGTTGATGATTAACTCTTTTCCATCGGGATGCGATTTAAATACCTTTATGTTTCCCGACTTGACAAAGTAAACATACAGTGGCATATCGCCTTCTGAAAATACTTCTGCTTTCTTCTTGAACACTTTTACCTTTCTATCCTTCGCCAGATCTTTTACATGCAGAATCTGCTGTGCATCTTTAATAAAATTATCTAATCCTTCAGGGGTAGATTCATAGTGCTTTTGCTGCATGGTACTTTTTCGAAACCGCGCTTCTATAGCATTAAGCAAGTCAGTGTCATCAAATGGTTTGGTTAGGTAATCGTCAGCACCTAAGTTCATGCCTTTTCGAATGTCCGTCTTTTCGGTTTTAGCGGTTAAGAATATGAAGGGTATTCCGGCAGTCACTTCGCTCTTGCTGAGAATATGCAACACACCATAACCGTCCAGCTCAGGCATCATGATATCGCAAATGATCAGATCGGGTTTCTCACTTTGCGCAAGTTCAACGCCAATCTTTCCATTCTCTGCAGTAATTACATTGTAATTTGCCAAAGAAAGAATCTCGTTTGTGTTTTCGCGAACTTCGAGATTGTCTTCGATCAATAGTATCTTTTTCATATCTCTGATTAATTTTCTCCGCTAGGAATCATTACCTTAAAATCACTTCCCTTTTCATATTCGCTTTCAAATGAGATTGAACCCGATAACACCTCTGCGTATCTTCTCACAATGTTCAACCCCAAACCTGTTCCCTGAACATTGCCAGCATTACTCGCTCTAAAGAAACGCTCGAACAGATGCTTTTGATCTTCCTTCGGAATTCCAATACCTTCATCCGAAATTGTGAATACAAATTGACCGTCTTCAAATCCACATTTTAAATGGATGGATTTATTCATATCAGAATACTTGCTGGCATTGCTAATGAGATTAAAAAGTATGTTTCGTAAAATTTTGGGGTCGGAATAGAGAATCTTTCCATCCGCGAGGTATTCAATCTCAAGTTTCTGTCCACTTTTTAGAGTTGAGCTGATTTCCTCTTTAATCTCTTCAAGAAATTCTTTTACATTCAAAAATTCGGGACTGACATCGATTACACCTTCTTCTAATTTTCCAAGAGAAAGGAAATCATTCAGAATAGAAGTTAAATGATTAACCGAAGATTTTATTCGCTGCACATGCTTGTCAACTTTATCAGGTTCTTCACGCTCGTTGTATTGCTTGATCAGCGATGCCGAACTCAACACCGTACTTAATGGTGTACGAAACTCATGCGATGCAATCGAAACGAATTTCGTTTTTAAATCATTGAGTTCGCGTTCTTTAATCAATGCTTTACTAGCTTCTTCTTCCGCTTTTTTTCGTTCGCCTACTTCCTTCTCCAATTCTTGTATTGTTTTGTGCAGTGCCTCTGTTCTCGACTGCACTTTCTTCTCCAGCTCGGCCGCATAAACAATCAATTGCTCTTCACTTTGCTTCAAGGCTTCTTCCGCTTTCTTCCGTAGGGAAATATCGCTGATGAAGGCCATCACCAATAATTGACCTTTCACTTGGGTATAACTCAAACTGATCTCCACAGGAAATTCCTGTCCATCTTTTCGCAAGGCCGTAAGGTCACGACCAATTCCCATTCTTCTGGGTTCGGGGTGTGCATTAAATCCCTTTCGAAGATTTACATGATGTCCTCTATACCGTTCTGGCAGTAAGTTCTCCATCAACATACCAGTCAATTCATTTTCAGAATATCCAAAAAGTTGTTCAGCAATCTTATTTGCCACCACTATTTTACCTGAGTCATCTACCATCACAATTCCTTCCGACATACTTTGAAATATCTCTCGGAACGCTTCATTGGAAACCAGGGAAAGTGCTTTGCTCATATCGTCCATAAGGTGCAAAATAATGATCTTATCCATCCTGACAAAAATCATACTCTCAATTGATCAAAATCCCGCGATTAGTATCCGAATCATCTTATGTTCGTGCCATGAAGGAAATCTCGGGGCTTAATAATATGGCAAACTCAATACTCTGCACAATCGATTTGTCGGAGTCTTCCAAACCAGCTATCCGTTGGGCAGTAACCATGGCGCAGCAACTTAAAATGCACCTCACTATTTTATATACCTACCGACTTCTTCAATACAGAAATGGTGAAGTGTTGCAGTTAAAGCGAACGATGGAGGATGAGGCAAAGAAACAATTCATAACATTAGAGAAAGAACTGCTGATGGGAAGAGGTATCTCGTATGATTTCAAAACCGAAATAGGATTCGTAACGGACCGCATTGAGGATCATGCAAAAAAAAATTCCTTAAGCTTTCTTGTGATGAATAAAAATGCAAATGACTCGGGTAAAGAAACAATAGACGATTTGATGGAACACATTCACGTACCGGTACTTCTTGTACCATAGGTAATCTAAACAAAAAAAAAGATTTAAGAATGATCTCCATTCCTAAATCCCTTAATTCAAAATATCAAAAATTATCAGCGTGATGATTTGATCTTATAAACAATTCCCTTCTTTGTTGGGAATGACGTTACATAACCAAATTCTGTTTTCTGTGATTTTGATGATATACCTTCAATCTTAATAGGAGAAGATGTTCGAACAATACAAGGTTCGCCATTGAGAGAGGTAATAGAAGCAGTTGAAAGTTTTTGATTTACCCACGACATATTCACTTCAAATCCTCCCCGAGCACGAAGTCCCCTTACTTCTCCTTGCTTCCAATCAGACGGAACAGCCGGCAGAAGGTGTAGTTCACCCAAGTGACTTTGTAATAACATTTCCGTTATGCCTGAGGCACCTCCAAAATTTCCATCAATCTGAAAAGGCGGATGAGCATCAAAGAGATTGGGATAGGTTCCACCGGCATTGGTATAATCCGTTCCTTCCATTCCAGTTATAGTCAACTGCTCGCGAATTAATTTGTGTGCATGATCACCATCAAGCAGACGTGCCCATACATTTATCTTCCAACCTTTAGACCAACCCGTTCCTCCATCACCACGAAACTCAAGCGTCTTACTTGCAGCCTTTGCAAATACAGGAGTAGTACGAGGTGAGATTTCATTTCCAGGAAATAATCCATAGAGATGTGAGATGTGGCGATGTTGTGGCTCGGCATCCTCCCAATCCTGAGACCATTCTTGAAGATTACCTTTCTTACCAACCTGAAGTGGAAATAGTTTGCTTCGTTTTTCAATCAGTGTCTTTCTAAACGCTTCATCCACTCCAAGTTTCTCTGATGCTGTTATCAGATTTGAAAACAAATCCCGTATGATTGACATATCCATTGTTGATGCCACAGCAACTGAACCTTTAAATCCTTTATCGTTGATATAAAAATTTTCCGGAGAAGTAGAAGGTGCGGTTACCAACTTTCCGTTTTTATCTTCAACCAACCAGTCCAAACAAAATACAGCTGCATCTTTCATGATGGGATACGCTGCCTTTTTCAAATAATCGACATTGCCTGTAAACTGATAGTGCTCCCATAGATGTAGGCTTAACCATGCACCACCCATTGGCCAGTTGGCCCATGATGTACTTCCACTCACCGGATTCGTGGTTGCCCATATGTCCGTATTGTGATGCAATGCCCATCCCGGTGCGTTATAGAAATTACGAGCTGTCTCTTTACCAGTCACTGCCAATCGACCAATCAGATCTAAAAGTGGAGTGTGTAGTTCAGAAAGATTACACGACTCCACCATCCAGTAATTCATCTCTGCATTGATATTCGTAGTGTAATTGCAGCTCCATGGTGGGCGCACATGATGATTCCAAATTCCCTGAAGGTTGGCAGGCATTCCTCCTGGACGTGAAGAAGAAATTAACAGATACCTTCCGAATTGAAAGTACAATGCTTCAAGACCTGTGTCGGCTTCGCCTTTTGTGTACCGTACTAATCGTTCATCTGTAGGCAGGTCAATTTTAGGATTTCCATTTAGTGACAGGTTAACACGATTATAAAACTGTTGATAATCTAAAATGTGATTTTTCTTTAGTTGATCAAAACTTTGCGGCCATGCGCCATTCAAATATTGCTCCGCCAATTTACTTTCATCCTTACCTTCGCTCACAGGACATTTATCAAACCCATTATAGCTCGTTGCGGCTGACAATAATAAAACGACTTCAGTTGCATTATTTATCTGTAAACCCGATTCACTACTGGTAACTGTGCCGTCCATATTCTTCGCTCGAACTCGAAGTTCAAAGCGCATACCTCTGCAATTGGTTGGATCATTATAAACAACTGCTTGCTCCATGGTTTGCACATAGCTTGGGTCAGTATGCGATGGTGCCTTTCCTTTCATGGCAACCTCGCTAGTGCTGATACTCTTGTTTTTAAAATACAAAGGGCTGGAAGTACCAACGGTAAAATTCAAAGCTCCTTTCTGACTTGATGTGAGACGAATCACAATTACCTGATCCGATGCCGATGCAAATTGCTCGCGGGTAAATTCAATGCCGTTAATCTTAAAACGTGTAGTGGCAATGGCCGAAGAAATATCGAGATCACGATAGTATTCAGTTGGTTCTCCGTCTAATTTGTAATTCAAAGTAAGATCGCCAAGCGGTTCATAGGACTCTGTAAACAAGCCCTGCATTTTTTTGGTTAGCTCCTCCGCCTTCTCATATTCTGCATTAAACAATGCTTTTCTGATTTCAGGCAAATATTGAGCAGCAAACGGATTTGGATTTGTATTTACTGGTCCGCCTGACCAAAGTGTAGCTTCATTTAATTGAATGAGTTCTTCTTTAGCTCCGCCAAAAATCATGGCACCCAATCTTCCGTTCCCGATAGGTAATGCTTCGTTCCAGTTTCGCGCGGGTTTTTTATACCAAAGCTTTAAATCGCTTTGCGCGAAGACGTTAGTGGCCGAACAAAGCACAAGAGTAAAAAGGAAATTTCTTAGCAATTTTTTCATTGATAATTGAAGTGATGTTGATATGAACGATTTGCTTTCAAGATATTCAATAATTAGGAATAGTTAAACCCATCGATCATATTTGGCAAATTCTTTTACACTCCAACTGGTAATAATGCAGTCTTTAATAACCATAGTGTTTAAACTTGATAAATACATTACACAATGAAATACCTTCGCTGTGATCAGCCTGAATCACTCACACTTCACACCAAACCAGAGCCAATACTGATTGCTGATCTCGCTAGTTCGCGCTAACAAGTGAATCAAACCGCAGGGGATCATTTCTTAAAAAATCGATAGATAATAAAAAATAATGCTAACCCCAGAACAATAGAAACCCCAATAAGCAACGAAAAATCTGATTTTGTTTTTTCTTCTACTCGTTCCGTAATCGTTAAAAGCTTGTTGATCGGTTGATTGATAAGAACCTGCTTTTTACCTCCTATCCATTTTACAATAACAGAATCAACCACAGTTGCTTCACCTAATCCAAAATGAGCTATTGTTGAGTTTTGTGACAAGTGACTCGAACCACCATCAATCTCTCGAATCATTTTAATTTTACCAATCACTACTTCTATACGCGAACCCAATCCGTGCATTTCAGAATCAATTCCCTTCAAGGCAATCTTAATCCAGTTTCCCTTCGTTGAATCGTTTCGGTAAAGCTTAGTTTCTGATGGCATAGGGTAACCTAAAACTGATTTTTGATTCACAACTAAAAGATCAAGATCCCCATCATTATCCAAGTCAAAAGTTACGGAACCACGGCCAATTCCAAAATCAGCTAGACCTGCTGCTGAGGCCATTTCTGCAAAGGTTCCATTTGTATTTTCAAAATAGTAATCAACAAGGGGTGTGTTATTGGGATTCAGATCTCCATTGGCAACAAACAAGTCCAAATCCATATCGTGATCAAAATCCGCGAAATTGGTTCCCCAACTTATAGAGATAAGTCCCACGCCTAGCTGTCTGGATTTCTCAATGAAGGGCTTACCTATTCCTTGGTTAACCATGAATCGATTAAACCGAATATTAGTAACATAATAATCCAAGAGACCATCATTGTTGTAGTCACCCACTGCAGTGCCCATTGCATTAATTTTCAAATCCATCTCCAGCTCCTTGGCAATGTTTTCAAATTCCTTTTCAGGATACTGATTCCTGAGAAGTACGTTTGGTGGTGCTTTAAAACCAAAATCATGATTGACAAAAATATCCACATCACCATCATTATCAAAGTCCGTGAACACACCACCGAATCCAAATCCCTTATAGGTAAGACCATAATCAGAATACACATCCGAAAAATATTTTCCATTTTCATTTTTTAACAGATACCCCTCCGAAGTCCGATTCGCGTTCACAATAGTGGCATCGTTTACCGCACTTAGTTTACCATCATAGTTGAGGAAGTAATTGCCGATGTAAACATCTGGAAATCCATCTGCATTAAAGTCTCCGAAGCTTACACCTTCACTGAATGATATCAGGTCACTCAATCCATACTCCTCTGTGGCATTCCTAAAAGTTGAATTACCATTATTAATAAAGAGTAAATTCTCTGCCCTGGGAATAGACTTTACACTATCCTTTGTTGTGACCGTAGTGATAAAGAGATCGACCCATCCGTCTCTGTTGATATCAGCTGCTGCAACTCCCTGCGTTACAAAATGCATCGTGCTTTCCATTCCGGATTGATGATATACATTCTTAAATGTTCCATCTCCATTGTTCCTGTATAGGGCGTCTTCATTCATTCCTCCTGTGATAAACAAATCCTCCCACCCGTCATTATCTAAATCAAACACGCAGGCACCACCACCAAACATACCTTCATATACAACGAACTGATGTTGAATACCTGACGCTTTTGTAACATCCGTAAAGTGTTTTTGTGAAATTGAATTTAAATGACTTCCAACCAAGAAGATGGCAATACCTACTATCCTTTTAAATTGACTCCAAGACATGCTATTACTTTTCAGAAGTGCCATTCCTTTTATTATTATTCCAATTTAAAGCATTAATGTTTCGGCCGACTTTACTTCCTTCCGCTAAACCTACATCATTATCCTGAGGCGAATGTATTCCACCGTAAAATCTTGAATTAGCAGTTTCTTCTGCGACTTGCCAGAACGAAGTAAACATTCTGGGTTTGAAATCTACTTTTCTCAATTCATCACGAGGTCTCAAAGCGTGAGCGCTATCAATCAATGTTAACTTCTCACCGAACAAATCAATCAGAACGGTAGCCGTAGCTGCCGCCTGTGTTGCATGTCCCGATGGAAAAGCTGGAAAAGGTGGATCAGGCCAAAACGATTCCCATCGTTCATCAATATTTTTGTTAACAAAACTCGAAGGTCTCTCCGACCAGAAATGATATTTCCATTTCCAGCAATTAATAAACGCATCTGCAGTCGCCATACCGATTCGTGCGTACGTCTCGGCACACTTAATCAACTCAGGATTTTGCTTTCTTAAAACCAGTGTACCTAAGTAGTATGAATGTCCGGGAGGTGTAAAAGTTTCGCCCGGATCATCAGCCCACCAAAGCGCGGTCTCTTTTTCTTCTTGAGTAACCGATGTATTCTTTTTGTACACTTTCAAAAATTGGTTGTAGTACTCTGATTTTTTAGAAGTATCATACGTAATCATCGTTGGTGTTGGTAGTTCAGAATTTACCTTCACAAAAGTTCTGTTATCACCCCAGTGTGGATGCAACGGAAAATGACTAAACGATTGACCATACAACGGTGGTTCCCATGAACCAGGAGCAGTCGGTGCCACAATTGACTTATCGAAGTTTTTCAAATATCCTCTATGACCACCATCGGAAAGAGACCATTGAAAAATGGCTTCCGCGACTGCCTTTCCATACTCAACAGAACGAGAAGCAACGGCATCATCCTCAGAGGTCTCAGAAAACTGGCTATAGATGAGATTCTCCAGTGAATCAATTCCTTGTTTGTTCGCATCTGAAGTTTGAATGTAAATTTTCTTAAGAATATACGCCTGACCAGCATTTAAAGAAAGTACCCAATCGTATTTAACATTGCGATCAGGTATTGGTAAAGCAGTTAGTCCGTTCAGTTGTCCGGCTAATGATTCGTATGTTGGGTAACCATGCACTATTGATTCATACATTGTTAAACCAATGTATCCAAATCCTCTTGAAGCGAATGTAGGAGAATTAGCAGGCGTGTTTTTTGTGACATAAAGAGTCATGTCTGCCCATGTAGTTGCGACTTCCTGTTGAGTTGAAATTTTTGCTTTCTCATTACAGCTACCCACTATCAAAACGAAAAGAAGTAGCGATGATTTTTTGAAAGCATGTTGAAGATCACATCTCATACGTCTTCATATTTACCTGTGCTTATAAGCCTTAATCGATTGTTGATTGACGCCAAACAATAACACATCATTCAATTGAAGAACACTTCGTACATCACCTTTCAAATTAAATCCAGATTGAGCTTGACTAACATATTGAAAATTTCCCTTGCCATTGCCTTTTAGAAGAAAGCCATAGTTTGAGTCAAACTTTCCTATTCTTATTTTGGTGTGATTATTATTTCCGCATAATAAAACATCATCATACCCGTCTTTGTCATAATCCAATACAGTGATGGTATGAACGGGTGAGTATTGTGATTGAATAGGCAAGAAGGGAGAGACATTAAATTTGCCATTCGCCCCACTTAAAAAAAGAGTTGTTTCCATGTGGTTGACTAGCAGATGACCTGCAGTACTTAACTCTTCTTCTTTGTAAATATCTTTCAGGGTAATATCAGCATAGCTTGAATAGGAAGTAAAACGCTTTCGCAGACTTCCAATTTGTTCCAGCATCTCATCGCGCGTTACATATGGATAACTTTTTCCCTGGATATAAAAACAAAAAAATGGATCAATTGAGCCGTTGTTATCAAAGTCCTTGAAGTACATTTCTGCAGGTTGTTGATCGGTCACACTGAATTGTGTATTGATGCCTGTGTTACCTATAAGGAGATCAGGCTTTTTGTCATTATTGAAATCAACAACAACAATTTTATTCCACAAACCACTGTAGTGCTTGCTGAAATACTTATCCGTTTCATTTTGAAGTTTACCGTTTACATTTATAAAAACAGAAACAGGCATCCACTCTCCTACCACAATCAAATCCTCATGTTGATCCTGATTAACATCAACTGAAACAGCATCGGTTATCATCCCATACTTTTGAAGTTCAGGAGCAACTATACTTGCTTGATCCGAGAAATTACCTTTACCGTCATTAATCAACACATAACTTTGAGGCGTTTCGGGATATCGTCCAGGTATCACTCTGCCACCAACAAACAAGTCGGGATGCTTATCATTGTTTACATCGCAAACAACAACGCAACCTTTGCTAACCCACATGTCTGGTAAAGCGCTTTTACTTTTAGAAAAATTACCCTTGCCATCATTGATGTATAATTTATCCTGAAGCAAAGCATCATCCTTCTCATAACTATGATATCCTCCGCTGGCTACATAAAGATCGAGACTTCCATCGCCATTCACATCTACAAAAGCTACATCACCATCTTCAGATGATTTATCATTTTCAAAAGCAGGAGTTACTTTAGAAATAAAGGTTCCTCCTTTTTGTTGGATATACAAAGCTGCAGCTTGTCCGTTACCTCCGCCAATATATACATCTTCAAGTCCATCGCCATTCACGTCACCCTTCTCCATGCAAGGACCAGAGTATGAAAATTGACTGATCATTAAAGGCTGGCGTTTGAAGTCATTTACAATTGATGTTACATCTTGATAATTTATTGGAGAAGAGACTTCTTTGAATAGAGGAGAAATGGGTAAACCATTTTTCTTACTTCTTGCTTTGGCATCAACTTGAGAAAGTATTATCGTTTGATTCGCTTTAACATTGGTCAGTACTTGTTCCACTCCCCCTATCCATGTAACAACTAAAGTATCCACTTGAGTTTCACTCCCTAAACCGATTTGGAGAACAGGAGATACCGATGATAAATATCCTCTTGTAACGATTTGTTCCAAATATTGCTTCTTCCCTTTACAGCTCACGGATACCTTTGCTCCTAATCCCTGAGTGTTCAGAGCATTACCTTTAAATTTTATTTGCAGATAATGATTGTCAGGATTTTTACTGGATTCATTCTGATACACAAATGCGGGTTGGTTTACATTATTGACAATCAAATCCAGATCGCCATCATTATCTAAATCAGCATACGCAGCGCCATTGCTATTCGATGGACGATTCATTCCCCACGCAGTCGTTTCATTTATGAAATTGATCCCATTCTTATTCTTGAAAATATAATTAACAACGTTAGAGGCAGGCATGTGACTCACTAATTCAAGCACGTCCTCACGTTTTAATCTACCCTTTGCTTTTACAAAATCATCCATGTATTTGATAAAATCGAGATTCGTGTAATCCCGTAAATATCCATTCGTGACAAATAAATCTTTCCATCCGTCATTGTCGTAATCAGCTAATAATGCTGCCCAGCTCCAATCCGTATTTGAGATGCCGGACAGTTGACCAATCTCACTGAATGTTCCGTTTCCATTGTTAAGCTGAAGCATGTTTCGCATATATTGATAATGAAAACCGGTTCGCACATTCAGATCGAATTTCGCGTAGTTATCAGGCGCTAATAGCAATTTTTGGCGATGGTTATCTTCCGGAAGCATATCGAGTGTAATGATATCCTGCCATCCATCATTATTAATATCACCAACATCATTACCCATGGAGAACTGACTATTGTGTCCGATACTCTCTCCTAATTTATCAGTGAATGTTCCGTTGTGATTGTTGATATAGAGATAATCAGGAACTGCATAATCATTCGAAATATAAAAATCCTGCCAGCCATCATTGTTCACATCGGCAATGCCCAACCCAAGACCATAGGTAAGTGCTGATCCGCTGATTCCTGCTTTTGTTGAGACATCATCGAAGTGACCTTTTGTTTGTTTGTAAAGCCGAACGCCTTTTAGCAGATCATCCTTCTTCAGAAACTCAGCTGTGCTCACTTCATTCAGAATGGGGAGAGAATTTGGATTATGATTCAGCAGTAGTGCATCGAGATCACCATCATGATCATAATCAAGGAAGTACGCTTGATTACTATATCCTATACTTGCCAAACCATATTTCAGCGCCTGCTCACTAAAATGCGGAATACCTTTCTCGTCATTGCCATCATTCACAAATAATTTATTGGTTCTATTCTCATCGCGCACAGCTCCTGAATGACAAACATAAATATCCAGTTTATTATCACCATTAATATCAACAAACGTTACGCCTGTTTTCCAGGGAGCATCATTATCAGCGGCACCTGAAGCAACTGATACCTCTTTGAATTTCATCTTACCCTCGTTGATGTACATTTTATTCTTCCCCATGTTAGAGGTGAAATAAAGATCGATTAAACTATCGCCATTAAGATCGCCTGCTGCAACGCCACCTCCATTGTAGAAATACTCATACATTAAAATATTCGTATTGGGGCCTTCCTCCAACGTGTTCTTAAAATCAATATTAGTTTGTTGAGGAGACAGCAATGTAAATAATGTTGGTGCGCTTATACTATCTGATTTAAGAGGCTGATCATTAGCAACATCTTTATTACAACTTATGAAAGAAGTAGCGAACAGTACGCAAATGAAAATAATGGAGTTTGTAAAAATGCGCATCAGGTTTTGTTTAAAAGAAAAAAATCTACCCCAAAAAACTCAGGGTAGATTTTTTATTGAATTCAATTTATAACGATTACTCGTTTCCGTAACCAGGGTTATTATGACCTTTTAGTTTTTCATTTCGATTGATTTCATCCCTGCTGATCGGTCTAAAATACATCTTATCATTCCAGGTCCTTGTTTCATTGTCGGTATTATTTTGAACGGCATAAGTATAGTCATATATCGTTTTATCATGCTTGTATGGGCTAAGCGGGCTTTTGCCAACTTTTAATTTAGCGTCCACCCGCATGATCTTGATACCTCTTCCAAGTGTAGTCGGTGCAATCATCCATCTACGAGCATCATGATATCGATGCTCCTCATACACCAACTCCAATCTGCGCTCATTTCGGTAAAGATCTATCAATGCACTGCCTGTTTCTACCACAGCAGGCAAGCCAGCACGGAAGCGAATTTTATTCAGCCACGTTATGGCTGTGACTTCATCGTTTACACCGAGGCATGCTTCAACATAGTTCAAAACAAGTTCGGTATAACGAATAAAAGGCCACGGCACTACTTGTGATCCAGACTGATTATCTACAACATTTGGATCAGAATCAATAAACTTCCTTACATAATAATGTGTGCGACTTCCGTTCCAGTTTTCAACCGGAGACTCACGTGTGTCTACTCCATTGATTATAATTGGATCACCTGCTGTATTCAAACCTCCATCATAATACCCTGTCTGAATCTGATTAACTTTGTCATAAGAAGCTACATCGGAAGGGCGAGGTTTCCAATCCGCACCGTCATACAAAATGGTCGCATAAAAACGAGGTTCTCTATTCTCATAAGGTGCGCTCGCATGAGCAACGTTACCATAATCGAATTTACTTCCATCCATCATTTGATAATCATCAACTAACTGTTGGATAGGTGTATTGCCTGCCCAGTTATGATATCCATTTGGTCCGTTGTTGATCCCAAAGTGAATTCCGCCTAGTGGCCAGTTGTTTTCTACAGTATAAAGCGGTGTTTGCGTCCTCTGAAGTATTAGTTCCACTCCGGCAGCCTTATCTGCTATACCGCTTCCTCCACCCATCGACAGGGCTATGTGATTTGCCTTTGCTTCTTCAAAAGTAGCGGGGGCAACAAGATCCAGCTTGTAACCAACACCTACAGCCAACGCAGCTTCAGCTGCATCCTTTGCGAGCTGCCAACGAGCAGATTGTGATCCTGCTCCGGAAGTATAACCAACAAATTTATACTCAGTGTACCCTGAAAGTAATGTAGAAGCTGTTGATGCCGCTGCCTGGTCGTGCAGATCACTCGCTGCGTAAAGCAATATTCTGGATTTGAGCGCCAAAGCTGCAAGTTTTGATGCACGGCCAGGCTCCATGGAATACCCGTCCAGCAATGTGGCAGCCTGATCTAAATCCTCAACCATAAAATTGATGCAATCCTCGAAGGTGCTCCGTTCAA
>JBDTTT010000005.1:0-87172 GCA_039930485.1 Chryseolinea sp. | reverse complement strand
GATTACCTATCAAAGTGATGGAGTTGAAATGAAAGCATATTTGACACGACCAAAAGAAAAAAAGAAGCTTCCTGCTATCGTTGTCATTCACGAGAACCGAGGATTAAATCCGCACATTGAGGACGTTGCAAGAAGAGCAGCACTGGAAGGATTTATAGCTCTCGCGCCAGATGCACTTTCACCTCTAGGTGGAACACCTGCCGATACGGATCAGGCCCGTGAACTATTTACAAAACTTGATGCCGCTAAAACCCAAAAGAATTTTATCGATGCATTTACCTATCTCAAAACCAGGAAAGATTGCAACGAGAAATTTGGCTGCGTTGGTTTTTGCTGGGGTGGAGCTATGGCCAATCAATTAGCAGTGAATATTCCCGATTTAAAAGCAGCCGTCCCTTTTTATGGACGACAACCGGAAGTAGCCGATGTGCCCAAAATTAAAGCGGCTCTCCAATTACATTATGGAAGTTTAGATGAACGTGTTAATGCTGGTATTCCTGCTTATGAAGAAGCGTTGAAAAAAGCAGGTACTCGATACGAACTCTTTATTTATGAAGGCGCTCAACATGGCTTTCACAACGACACAGCACCTACGCGCTATAACGAAGCAGCAGCCAAGCTTGCATGGAGCAGAGCCATTGCTCTATTTAAAAAAGAGTTGGTTTGATTTTACTTGATGAGAGATGAATTCTCTTTGTGAACCTTAGCTCCTTTGTGTCTTAGTGGCCTCCTTCTGTTGACACTAAGCCGCAAAGAAACACAAAGCTTAAACCTCAATATTACTTGTCAATAAGCAACTTATCGGGAACGATAATGGCGCTGCTGAAATATCTTTTTACTTCGCTGTAATCTTGTTGCGCCTCAAGACGATTGAAATACTTACCTACCTTCACACGGAAGTTAGGTTGCAGATACTGAACCTCTGAATCCATATCCGGAAGAAGAGTAGTTAGCTGCTTCTTGGCAGACAAAGCATCTTCTTTTTTTGAGCCCACATAAATCTGGATGGTGAAACCCTCAATGTAATTGCGCGATAAGTTGTATCGATCCATGCTGTCGAGCACAACATCAATTTGCTTATTCACTGCATATTTTGGTTCTACATAGGCAGTTTGCTTTCTTTCACTACTGGTAACAGCTGTAGCCGAATTGTCAACAGCCTCTACCTTTGGCCGCCAGATCGAAAGATCTTCAGAATACTTTCCGCCCTGCGTGGAAGTGGTGGTACTCTTTTGAGTAGCACAACTTCCCAGTACGAGGGTAATTAAAATAACACCAAAAGAAATCCGAGGCAGTTGCATAATTAATCAATTACGATGCACTTGTTATTCAAAATATCGTCTTCTACTTTTTTATACTTCACATCACGTAACACCGTTCCGTCTTGATATTGAACGCTTACCTTATCGTTACGCCCAGCTACCTTTTCTGATTTTACCGGCATTACCTTTTCTTGTGGTGGCCGGTTTGGCTGAGCTTGTTGTTGTGTCCCTCCGCCACTCAATAACGATTTCGATTCTTCTTTCTGTTCATTCAACTTCACGCGACTACGTTGCGCGCGGGCCTCCTGAACCTGATCTGGTTGTTGAATTGGAATGTCTGCTTTCAGTAAGAATGAAATAGTCTCCTCGTTTACTTTCGCCACGAAACGTTTAAACAATTCAAATCCTTCGAACTTGTAAATCAAGAGCGGATCTTTCTGCTCGTATACTGCATTCTGAACGGATTGCTTTAAATCATCCATCTCACGCAAGTGTTCTTTCCAAAGCTGATCGATGATCGCCAAAGTAATCATCTTCTCCATTGACTTGATCAACTCTACGTTATTCGATTGCACACTCTTGGCCAAGTTGGTAACTACTCCAATTTGCTTTTTACCATCGGTAAAAGGTACTTGAATGTTATCCACTACAGATCCACGTGTCCGGAAAATATCGGTAATAATTGGCATTGCCTTATTTGCAACCGCCTTATTCTTTTGATTGTAATGTGCTAATGCCTTGTTGTACAAGTCATCCGTCAATTTGTTCGAATCAAATTTTGTAAAGGTCTCTTTTGAGATTTCGTAATCAATACCAAGAGTTGTTAAGGCATTGAGGCGAAGACTGTCATAGTCGTTTGCATTCTTTGCATTAATTACCATGTCTTCCGATGTATCAAACAACATAGTAAGAATATCGAGTTCAAGACGTTCGCCAAATAAGGCGTTTCTTCTGCGTTTGTAAATTACTTCACGTTGAGAGTTCATTACGTTATCGTATTCAAGCAAGCGCTTACGAATACCAAAGTTGTTCTCTTCTACTTTCTTCTGTGCACGTTCAATCGAACTCGTTACCATCGAGTGTTGAATTACCTCTCCTTCTTTCAAACCAAGCTTGTCCATGATGCGGGCAATACGCTCCGGCATGAAAAGACGCATGAGGTTGTCTTCCAACGAAACATAGAACTGTGTTGTACCCGGATCGCCCTGACGCGCTGAACGACCGCGAAGCTGTCTATCTACGCGTCTTGATTCGTGACGTTCCGTTCCAATAATCGCTAATCCACCAGCAGCTTTCGACTCTGGAGTAAGCTTTATATCCGTACCACGACCCGCCATGTTGGTGGCGATTGTTACCGTTCCTGGTTTACCCGCTTCAGCAACAATTTCCGCTTCACGTTGATGTTGCTTCGCATTCAATACCTGATGCTTAATCTTTCTGATCTGCAACATGCGGCTGATCAATTCTGAAATTTCGACAGATGTTGTTCCCACCAGTACAGGCCTTCCTTCACCTGTTAGTTTTACAATCTCATCAATAGAAGCATTGAATTTCTCACGCATGGTTTTGTACACGAGATCTTCATAATCTTTTCTAATCGCTGGACGGTTTGTTGGAATGGTGACCACATCGAGTTTATAAATATCCCAAAGTTCTCCTGCTTCTGTTTCAGCCGTACCCGTCATCCCCGCAAGCTTGTGGTACATGCGGAAATAGTTCTGCAACGTAATGGTAGCGTACGTTTGTGTAGCGTCTTCAACCTTTACATTTTCTTTTGCTTCTATCGCTTGATGCAAACCATCCGAATAACGTCTGCCATCCAACACACGACCAGTCTGCTCATCTACAATTTTAATTTTGCCATCAACAATAATGTATTCTGTATCTTTTTCGAAAAGTGTATACGCTTTCAATAATTGGTTTACGCTGTGGATGCGTTGTGATTTAGTTTGATACTCACGGATCAATTCTTCTTTGCGATGAAGTCTGGTTGTATCGTCATATGAACTGTCTTTCTCTAACTTGTTAAGCTCTGTTCCAATCTCCGGCATGATGAAGAATTTTGGATCTTCACCTTCACCTGTAATCAAATCAATTCCTTTTTCAGTAAGATCAACACTGTTATCTTTTTCATCAATGATAAAGTACAACGGTTTATCAGCCTCAGGCATGTTGCGCTTGTTATCCTGCAGATAATAGTTTTCTGTTTTCTGGAGAATATTTCTGTTACCGCTTTCACTAAGGTATTTGATCAACGGTTTGTGTTTCGGCATGGCACGATGTGCTCTGAACAAAGAAAGTCCACCTTCTTTTTCATCGCCCTCTAAAATGAGTTTCTTAGCATTGTTCAAATATTCATTTACCAATTTTTTCTGCGCTTCCACCAGTTTAAAAATCCGTGGCTTCAAATCGTAAAACTCATGCTCGTCACCACGGGGAATCGGTCCGGAAATAATCAAAGGCGTACGGGCTTCATCAATCAACACCGAGTCAACCTCATCAATCATTGCATAATGATGCGCACGTTGAACCAGTTCGTCTGGATCCTTCGCCATGTTATCGCGCAAGTAATCAAAACCAAACTCGTTGTTCGTTCCGTACGTAATGTCTGCACGATAAGCTGCTTTTCGTTCGTTGGAATTCGGTTCGTGCTTATCAATACAATCTACACTGATACCATGAAATTGGAAGATCGGTGCCATCCATTCACTATCGCGAGTCGCGAGGTAGTTGTTTACGGTAACGATGTGCACACCACGTTTTGCCAACGCGTTGAGAAAGGCAGGGAATGTAGCCACAAGGGTTTTACCTTCACCCGTTGCCATCTCTGAAATTTTACCCTGATGCAAGACAATACCACCAATGATCTGCACTTCGTAGTGCACCATGTCCCAGGTGATCAAATTTCCACCTGCCATCCATTGGTTATGCCAAAGTGCTTTGTCGCCTGATATCTTTATGTTTTCATGTGTTGCTGAAAACTGACGATCAAAATCCAGTGCCGTTACTTCGAGGTATTCATTTTCCTTAAAGCGTCTTGCGGTTTCACGCACGATGGCAAATGCTTTTGGAAGCACTTGCATCAATACTTTCTCTAATTCGGTATTACGGGTTTTTTCAAGCGCATCAATTTGTGCGAAGATAGCTTCCTTATCATTTATATCCAGCTCGGGAGAGTTGGCAACTTTATCATGGAGAGATGCAAGCTGATCGTCAATATCTTTTAATTCCTGGTTTATAAAAGCCTGGATTTCTTTTGTCTCATTTCGGAGTTGATCGTGGCTGATGGTCTTCAGCTTTTCTCCTTCCTGATTGGTCTTCTCAACCAAAGGCATAATACCCTTGATATCCTTCTCTGATTTGGTTCCGAAAATTTTGGCAATGAGTTTCAGCATAGTTCTGGTTATCTGTTAATCGTTAATCGTTAAAAATGCCATCCCGATAACGGATAACAATTAACGGATCACGACCCTTTAAGGGGCCTAAAGTTAAGTTGTTTTTTGAGATTCAGGGATGGCAATTATAGAACCAAATCGCCTTCGAACACCATTTTGGCAGGGCCGATCAGAAAAATTTCTTCGAATGTGCCTGCCTGTCCGGATTTATACTCTACAGAAAGGTCGCCTCCACGGGTTTTGATGTGTACGGGTGATGAATACTGACGATATGAGACAGCCAGCGCAGCCGCTGTTACACCAGTGCCACAGGAAAGCGTCTCATCTTCTACACCTCGCTCATAAGTACGAACTGTGATGGTATTATTCGGATGGAGCTCCACAAAATTTACATTCGTGCCACCGGGCTTATACTCTTCACTATAGCGGATTTTTCTTCCTTCTTCAAAAACAGGATAGTTATTGATATCGGTGACAAAGCGAATAAGGTGCGGGGAACCTGTGTAAATAAAAAAATCGTCACCGATTTGCTTCACCTCTTTTACATCATTCATTTTTAAACGAACGATGCCAGTAGATGAGAGCTCTGCATGATGCGGTCCATCATAAGCCTGAAAACTTGCTTTGCCATTTACCAACCCCAACTGCGATGCAAAGTGAACTGCTGCGCGACTTCCGTTGCCACAGAGACTTTGCGTTCCATCACTGTTAAAGTATTCGAGATTGAAATGAAGAGAAGGATGTTTTTCAATCAACATCAATCCATCGGCACCAATACCAAACTTACGGTCACAGATTTTTTCAATCTGCGCCTTCGTGAACGACAACTCTCCCTGGCGATTATCCACCACGACAAAGTCGTTGCCCGTTGCCTGATATTTATGGAAATGAATTTTCATGTTCAAATTTAAAGTTCAAGGTTGATATTGAACTGTGACTGAAAACTATTTTACTTCTTCGTAGTCAACGTAATCGCCACCTTTCAGCTTACTCTTTTTAGGACCTGGTGGTGATTGATTCTGTTTCTTCTTCAAATCGTGTAGTTCTTGCGAAGCTGCACCTGCACGAAAGAAGAAGGAACCTACTTTGTAGATAATGTATACAATGAGACCTAAGATTAATAAAAACCTCCACATGGCTTATTCTATTTGCTGTTTAACAGGATAACAAAGGTAGGGGTTCACAGACAATTAACAATTTGATGATCAGTAAATGCGATAAACCCTCCTCTTGACTTTAAATCAATCCCTATGATCTCCAGTAGCAATACATAGTCGTTGATTCTATTGAATTATTGCACACCGTCCGGAGATCTGATAGATAGCTTTCCCTCAGATTACGCAGATCCAGTACCCGCAGATCTCGCGGATTTAATACCAAACTGATCTGCGAAATCAGCGTGCATTTTAAATCTGCGTAATCTACGGGGAAAAAATTCTTTGAATACTATCTACTTAAATAGAGATTCCGCTCTGAATAAATCTTCATGAAATAATCATCCATCAAATCATCAATGAAGTAGATGGCTTCTCCCGTTGATTTCATCTCAGGACCCAGTTCCTTATTTACCTCGGGGAATTTATGGAAGGAGAAAACCGGCTCTTTAATCGCGTATCCTTTCTTCGTTGGACGGAACGTAAAGTCTTTCACTTTCTTCTCGCGCAGCATCACCTTCGTTGCGTAGTTTACATAAGGCTCATCGTACGCCTTACATATAAACGGAACCGTTCTTGATGCACGTGGATTCGCTTCAATGATATAAACTTTATCATTCTTGATTGCGAACTGAATGTTGATTAGACCTACAGTCTTTAATGCAAGTGCGATCTTATGCGTGTAATGCTCAATTTGTTTAATAATCAAATCGCCCAAATTGTAAGGAGGTAATACAGCGTACGAATCACCGGAGTGAATACCGGCCGGCTCAATGTGCTGCATAATACCAATGATGTATACATCTTCACCATCACAAATTGCATCAGCCTCTGCTTCAATCGCTCCATCTAAGAAGTGATCGAGCAATACCTTGTTCTCAGGCAAGTGTTTCCAGATATCAAGAATATGATCTTCGAGCTCTTGTTCGTTGATCACAATCTTCATGCTTTGTCCACCCAATACATAAGAAGGACGAACAAGCAACGGGAAGCCAATTATTTTGGAAGCTTCAATCGCTTCATCTGCATTTGTAGCAACTCCAAATTCAGGATATGGAATAGCAAGCTCTTTTAATAAGCTGGAGAATCTTCCACGATCTTCCGCTAAATCAAGTGCATCGAAAGATGTTCCGATAATTTTGATTCCGTACTTGTGAAGTTTCTCTGCCAGCTTCAATGCAGTTTGTCCACCAAGCTGAACGATAACACCTTCTGGTTTTTCGTGAAGGATGATTTCGTAAATGTGTTCCCAGAAAACCGGTTCGAAATACAGTTTATCCGCAATATCAAAATCAGTTGAAACGGTTTCAGGATTACAATTGATCATGATCGTTTCATAACCACATTCTTTTGCAGCCAACACACCGTGTACACAGGAGTAATCGAATTCAATACCTTGCCCGATGCGGTTTGGTCCCGAACCCAATACAATTACTTTCTTCTTATTTGTTACGATCGATTCATTCTCCTTATCAAAAGTTGAATAATAATAAGGCGTCTTCGCTTCAAACTCTGCAGCACAGGTATCTACCAATTTGTAAATACGGTTGATGTTCATGTCTTTGCGCTTCTTGTATACATCGCTTTCGTAGCAATCCAACATGTAAGCAATCTGACGATCGGCAAAACCTTTTTCTTTCGCCTTACGCATCAACTCAACGGAGATGGTATTCAACTCCAACTTCGAAATTTCTTTTTCGAGATCAACGAGCTCTTCAATTTGTTTCAGGAACCAACGATCAATTTTTGTTAGCTTCTGAACGGTCTTAAGCGGTATACCTAACTTCAGTGCATCATAAATGTGAAATATTCTATTCCAGCTAGGGTGCTCAAGACTGTGTAATAACTCATCTTGCTTGGTAAGCTCCTTTCCATCAGCGCCCAAACCATTTCTTCTGATCTCTAAAGATTGACACGCTTTCTGCAATGCCTCCTGGAAATTTCTTCCAATACCCATTGCTTCACCAACCGATTTCATTTGCAAACCAAGTGAACGATCTGCACCATGGAACTTATCAAAATTCCAACGCGGTACTTTTACAATTACATAGTCAATTGCTGGTTCGAAGTATGCAGTTGTTGTTCCAGTAATGGCGTTACTTAATTCATCAAGGTTATAACCAATAGCAAGTTTAGCAGCAATCTTTGCGATTGGATAGCCCGTTGCTTTAGATGCCAGGGCTGATGAACGCGAAACGCGCGGGTTGATTTCAATCCCAATGATGTCTTCATCATCATCCGGATTGAGCGAGAACTGAACATTACATCCTCCAGCATACTGACCAATACCATTCATCATTTTTATGGCGAGGTCGCGCATGTGTTGATAAACAGTGTCAGGCAAAGTCATGGCAGGTGCTACAGTGATCGAATCACCTGTATGAATTCCCATCGGATCGAAGTTCTCGATCGAACATATTATAATAATGTTGCCGATACCATCGCGCAGCAATTCAAGTTCATATTCTTTCCAACCCATGATGCTTTTCTCTACAAGCACTTCATGAATAGGTGAAGCGTGCAAACCACGGTTTAGAAATTCATCAAAATCTTCCGGATTATTTACAAAAGCTCCTCCAGTTCCTCCCAATGTATAAGAAGGACGGATTACCAATGGGAAGCCAATCTCTTGTGCAATTTCTTTTCCTTGTAAAAAGGAGGTAGCAGTTCCTCCTTTGCATACACCTACGCCTAGTTCAATCATCTTCAAACGGAATTTCTCGCGATCTTCAGTTGTCTCAATGGCTTGAATGTCAGCACCGATGATGCGAACGCCATAGTGTTGCCAGATTCCAGCTTTCTCACACTCAATACACAAGTTCAATGCGGTTTGTCCGCCCATAGTCGGAAGAACAGCATCGATATTATGTTTCTCGAGAATTTCGCGGATCGATTTTTTGGTTAGTGGTTTAAGGTAAACGTGGTCTGCTGTTACCTTATCCGTCATGATCGTAGCCGGATTCGAGTTAATCAGTACCACTTCAATGCCTTCTTCGCGTAACGAACGCGAAGCCTGGGAACCAGCATAATCAAACTCGCAAGCTTGACCAATAATTATCGGACCGCTTCCGATGATGAGGACTGCACGGATACTTCTATCTCTTGGCATTTTTTATGGGAGTGGGGTGTACAAAATTGGGCAAAAATAAAACACTGAAGTGAATGACGAAGGGATTGTTCAGATTAAATATTTCAAGGGACAAGGTAATAGGAACAATGAACAGGGTGAAAGAGCGTATTTCGTACCTTGTTCCTCCTACCTTGTACCTTGTGTTACCGTTTGAAAAACTTATTTTGAGCATTCTTCCGGATTTTCAGAACTTGTTAGACTGAATTTTAAACCATGAACCTAAACACGACAGCTAAAGAAAAACAAACTTATGATGCCATTGTGGTGGGATCTGGAATCAGCGGAGGCTGGGCTGCGAAAGAATTGTGCGAGAAAGGACTGAAAGTATTGATGCTGGAACGCGGCAAACCCGTGGAGCATCCCAATTATCCCACATCCACGAAAGATCCATGGGATTTTGAACATCGGTCAAGATTGACCATAGAAGATAAAGAGCGGAGTCACATCCAAGCTCGACATTATTCCTACCGAGCCGATAACAAGCAATTCTATATTAATGATTTAGAAAATCCATATCACGAAACGAAGCGATTCGATTGGATTCGGGGTAATGTTGTGGGTGGCCGTTCCCTTTTGTGGGCACGCGCCTGCTGGCGATGGAGCGATCTCGATTTTGAAGCAAACCTCAAAGATGGACATGGCGTTGATTGGCCAGTTCGATACAAAGACATCTCGCCATGGTATGATTATGTGGAATCATTTATTGGTGTGAGTGGTCAGGCCGAAGATATTCCACATTTACCCGATGGAAAATTCATGCCTCCGATGGAAATGAATTGTGTGGAGAAAGATTTCAAGTCGAGGATGGAAAATAATTTCCCTGGCAGAAAACTGACCATTACCCGTTCGGCCAACTTGACACAACCTGTAAAAGGAAGAGGTGTTTGTCAGTCGCGTGATCTATGTCATCGTGGTTGTCCATATGGAGCATACTTCAGCACTAACTCAAGCACGATGCCGGCTGCTTTTGCAACTGGCAATCTCACGCTGCGCCCTAACTCCATAGTAAACAAAGTTCTGTATGATGAGAAGAAAGGTAAGGCCATCGGTGTTGAATTGATTGATGCTGAAACGAGTGAAGTCATGGAATTTTATTCGAAGATCATTTTTCTAAATGCCGCTACATTAGGAACAGCCTTTATTTTATTGAACTCCATAAGTAATCGTTTTCCAAACGGATTGGGAAATGGAAGTGATCAGGTTGGTAGAAATTTAATGGATCACCATAAACAAGCCGGGGCATCAGCAAAGGTTGAAGGTTTTGAAGATCAATATTATTTCGGACGCAGACCTGTTGGGATTTACATTCCGCGTTTCCGTAACCTCACAGAAAAAAGAAACGACTACTTAAGAGGTTTTGGTTTGCAAGGTGGAGCGGGTCGTGGAGGGTGGGGTGGTGCACAATCCATAGGAGAAGAATTAAAAAAAGAAGTGATGACCCCAGGTCCATGGCACATCAGCTTTGGTGGTTTTGGTGAATGCCTGCCTTACAATGACAATCGTGTTACACTCAATACTGATTTGAAAGACAAATGGGGACGACCATCGCTTAGTGTTGATTGTGAATTCAGAGAAAATGAAAAGGCCATGCAACAAGATATGGCGAACTCTGCAGCGGAAATGTTGGAAGCAGCAGGATATAAGGACATCAGTCAATATGTAAATACATCTTTCCCGGGCAATGCCAATCATGAAATGGGAACCGTGAGAATGGGTCATGATCCAAAAACTTCTGTGCTCAACGAATTCAACCAAATGCATGAAGTGAAAAATGTTTTTGTAACAGATGGTTCATTCATGACTTCATCATCGTGTGTTAATCCATCTTTAACATACATGGCATTCACAGCGCGTGCTTGTGATTATGCTGTAAAGGAATTTAATAAAGGAAATATTTAATCTGACTAACCTCAAAAATGAAAACACACTTCTTCCTCTTCCTGTTCTTTATTTGCTCACTTACTTACGCTCAAAAAAATGAAAAGGGCTGGCGCAATCTCTTCAATGGAAAAGACCTTAAAGGCTGGAAACAAATTAACGGAACCGCAAAGTATGAAGTAAAAGATGGAATGATCATCGGAACAACAACAGAAGGTTCTCCCAATTCATTTTTATCCACCGAAGAAATGTTTCAGGATTTTATACTTGAGCTTGAGTTCAAGATGAATGATGGTACAAATTCAGGCATTCAATTCCGCAGTGAAAGTAAGCCAGAGTATATGGAAGGAAAAGTCTTCGGATATCAGCTAGACATTGACCCCTCTGCAAGGAAATGGTGCGGAGGAATTTATGATGAGTCAAGAAGACAATGGCTTTATCCATTGGAATATAATCTGCCTGCTAAGAATGCGTATCGAAATGAGCAATGGAACACGGTTCGCATCGAAGCCATTGGAAATTCAATGCGTACGTGGATCAACGGAATCCCTTGCGCTAATCTTTCTGACGATATGACACCAAAAGGTCTCATCGCTTTGCAAGTGCACTCAATCGGTAAACCAGAAGAGGCCGGTAAACATGTTTGGTTTAAAAACATTCGCATCAAAACAGAAAATCTTCAACCATCACCTGTTGACAACATCTTTGTGATGAACCTTGTTTCCAATACATTGACTGAGCAGGAAAAAAAGAATGGTGTAACGTTGTTATGGGATGGGCAAACCACCACCGGTTGGAGGGGCGCATACAAGGAAAAGTTTCCAGAGAAGGGATGGGAGATAAAAGACGGAGCACTACAAGTTGTTAAATCAGCTGGTGGCGAGTCTACTAATGGTGGTGATATTGTAACCCTGAATGAATACGGAGCCTTCGATTTACAATTTGAATTTAAATTAACAGAGGGAGCAAACAGTGGTGTAAAGTATTTTGTAACAGAGAAAGAAAATAATTCAGGCTCGGCCATTGGTCTGGAGTATCAAGTGCTGGATGATGAAAAACATCCTGACGCAAAACAGGGAGTGGTGGGTAACAGAACCTTATCATCATTGTATGATCTGATTCCAGCCGATAGAAATCCAAGGGGAGTTAAAAAGATTGGTGAATGGAATCAAGGTCGTATTATCGTGTATCCCGATAACCGTGTAGAACATTGGCTAAACGGATATAAGGTAGTAGAATACCAACGCGGTAATACTATTTTCAAAGTACTTGTAGCAAGAAGCAAGTATGCTACGTGGGAAAATTTCGGCATGGCAGAAAAAGGACGTATCTTATTACAAGATCATGGTGATGCCGTATCGTTTAGAAGTTTGAAGATTAAAGAGTTGAAATAATACATTGATCAATATGAAAACTACCAGAAGAGATTTTATTAAGAAAACATCTATTGCTTCATTGGGCGCATTGGCATTCACTGCAAAAAGCTACGCCAACATTTTAGGTGCGAATGATCGCGTTCGTGTTGGCATCGTAGGATTTTCCGATCGCTTTAAAAGCTCGTTGCTTCCCAGTTTCATGAATCATCATACTGAATTGAATTTTGATGTTGTTGCCGTTTCTGATCTCTGGAAAAAAAGGAGAGAAGAGGGGCAAGCCTACCTCAAAGAAAAATTTGGTCACGACATTAAGGCTTGCTTGAACAATGATGAATTGTATAAAACAAAAGACATTGATGCCGTCATCATCAGCACAGCTGATTTTCAACATGCACTACATACCATTGAGGCAGTGAAAGCAGGTTGCGATACCTACACTGAAAAACCGTTTGCCGAGACAATGGAAGATAATCGTGCTGCATTAAAGGCGGTGAAAGAATCAAAGAAGATTGTACAGATTGGATCTCAGCGAAGGAGCGGAAATAATTATCATGCCGCCAATGACTTTATAAAGAGCGGAAAATTTGGAGACGTCACCATGGTAGAATTAACCTGGAATGTAAATCAACCAGGAAGATGGAGAAGACCTGCATTGGTTTCAGAACTACGCGAGCAAGACACAGACTGGAAACGCTTCCTGATGAATCGTCCGTTTGAAAATTTTGATCCTCGAAAATATTTAGAGTTTAGATTGTTCTGGCCATATTCTTCCGGTATGCCTGGTCAATGGATGAGTCATCAGATTGACACCGTACATTGGTTCAGTGGATTGAAACATCCACGCAGTGCAGTTGCTAATGGAGGAGTTTACATGTGGAAAGACGGAAGAAAAAACTGGGACACTACTACAGTTGTTTTTGATTACGGACCAGAGGCCGATCCTACATCAGGCTTCCAGGTAACATTCACATCGCGCATGCATAATGGCGATGAGAATCCAGCTGAGATTTATTATTCCAATGGAGGCGAACTCAATCTTAACACCAACAAAGTTTCTCCGCGTGGAGGATTGGAAGAATGGGCAGCAAAAGCGATGAACATGAAAGCTAATCTTTTACCCACTTTGGATATTAATGCATCGGCAGAAAAAGTAGTGGCCTCTGCAAATACGGGTGGTGATCCATTAACATCTGCACACATGCGCAACTGGATGGAATGCGTTCGTAGTCGTAAACAACCGAATGCGCCCGTTGAAGCTGGTTATGCTCACGCCATTGCAAGCATCATGACTACTGCCGCTTCACATACCGGTACAAAAGCAACTTTTGATGAAGCAACACAAGAAGTGATGGCAAATGGAAAAATATTTAAGCTTTAAAAGATGAAACTATTTTGCGTTGTATCACTGATCTCCTTGAGCTTAACACTAACTGTATGTGCTCAAAAGAAAACCGATGGCTTTCGTTTAGTCGATAACATTGATGCCAAACAGATTGAAGTTTTTTACAACGACAAATTGTTAACAGCTTATTATTACGCTGACTCCATTAAGAAGCCAATTCTCTTTCCCATCAATACACTGTCGGGTGTTACCGTTACGCGCGGTTTTCCAATTGCCCCTCGGGAAGGAGAACCTGTCGACCATCCTCATCACACAGGCATGTGGCTGAATTATGAATCTGTAAACGGATTGGATTTCTGGAATCATTCAACCGCTATTCCTTACAAAGACCGATCACATTATGGAACTATCGTTCACGATGGTGTCGTAAAAACCGAAGCGAATAAAACAAATGCTATTTTGGAAGTTACCGCACGATGGATTAATCACAAGGAAAATATTTTACTGCGCGAATCCACACGATATATCTTTTCTGTGGAAGGAGAGAATTTTATAATCGATCGCATTACAACGCTTGATGCATTAAATGAGGATGTATATTTTAATGATGTTAAAGATGGCTTGTTTGCTATTCGCGTTGCCCGTGAACTTCAGCATCGATCCGAGCAGCCTGAAATTTTTATTGATTCGAAAGGAAACCCCACCACTGTACCTGCCATTAACAATAAAGATGTTAACGGAGAATATTTAAGTAGCGAAGGATTAAAGGGAAATGCTGTTTGGGGAACGCGTGCGCGTTGGGTAAGTTTGGTCGGCATAATGGGCAATGAAATTGTATCGATCACCATCATTGATCATCCAAAAAATATTGGCTACCCTACTTACTGGCATGCCCGTGGTTATGGATTATTTTCTGCCAACCCACTCGGACAAAAAATTTTCAGTGAAGGCAAAGAGAAACTCAACTTCATGTTGAAGAAAGATGAGTCTGTAACGTTTCGATATCGTGTCGCAATACGATCGGGTAGTGAACTCGCTGCTTCAGAAATTGAAAGCCTTACAAAAGATTTTGAAAAATAATTCAATCGTTAAAATAAGAAAGGCCACTTCATCAGTGGCCTTTCTTATTTTAAATTATGCTCTCTTATCGCTGAATCATAATCTTCTTTGTGAAATTCTTCTCACCTGATTTCACGCGTACATAATATATTCCTACCGATAGATCAGAAACTGAAATGATATTTTCATTTTTTGTAAGCGAATTTCTTTTCACCCGTTGACCTTGATTATTCAAAATCGAAACTTCAAGTTCATTGTTAAAATTATCTGGAACAATAATCAAAAGCTTATCTTGATTAACCGGATTTGGATAAATCTTTAATCCGTTCATCGCACTAAGTTCAGCTCCAGTTACAAGACCGACATCATGAGTAATAACATCCTGGCATCCATTGTCTGATGTAACGGTAAGTGTTACCGTATAATTTCCAAAATCTGTATATTCATGAGAGGGGCTCTGTTCTGTGCTCGTGCTTTCATCATCAAATTCCCAAAACCAAGAGACAGCATCTGTGCTTTCATCTGTAAATGTGATCAATTCATCCGGAAGCAATTCTCCAGTTGGTGTGAATGCGGCCGTTGGCAATGGATTGAAGCTTATCGATACAGCATCTGATAGGGATTCGCAGCTTAGCGCATGATCTTTTACTATTACTGTGTAGTCACCCGTTGTTAATACGACAATAGATTGAGTCGTCTCTGTTGTGCTCCATAAATACTCGTCCGCTTCCTTCGCTTGTAATGTAATCGTTTCTCCTTCACAAAGTGTTAATCCCCGTGAGGCGGTGATCTTTGGATTTCCTTTAATAATTACTGTTGCGGGAGCACGAACACTTTCATATGAACTTGCTGCATTGGAAACATAGAATGTAGTGTCACTAAATAAATTAGAAGTCGTGAGCGAAGGTCCGGAATAAAATGGCTCACCTCCGGTAAAATCATGATACCAATTGTATGAAGATGCACCAGATGCCGTTAATGTTGTTGTTTCTCCATAGCATATTTCCAATGTATCTACCGCTGGAACATCAGCCTTCAAAGTAAAATTATACAACGAGTCAGCATACTTTGCTGAGTTCACCAACTCTGTATAGGTATTCGCTCCGTGAAGTGCAAAGGCAATGGTAATTTCTTCGCCAGCACCAATACTGTAAGGCCCTGATGACACAACATGACTGACATCATTTCCAGTAGTTGGATCTCCTGCGTCTGTTTTACCTAATCCACTTGAAATACTGGTAAACTTTTCTCCATCTGTGTAACCATCATAAATCCCAAGGGGATTACCACTTATAGTATTGTCATTATCGATGGCATAATACTGCGCATCACCAGTCAGTGATTGAATACCCGACTGTGGAAGATTCGATGCCTGTGCTGGAAATATATACCCTAACTTCACTGCATCATTCCATCCGGCTCTGTCACCAGCACCACTCAGTGAAATATCCCAATCGGCAAAAATTCCAAAATAAAAACCATTGAGTGGATTGGCCGTTGTGTTCTTTACCTTGTACTCTAATATGATGAAGTTGTTATAGGGTGCATTTTTCCAAACCAAGCTTTGGTAAGAAACAAATAAAGATTCCGATCCTGCTGTTGCATTATTTCTAAAGGCACCCGAAACTTCAGAGAAAGATCGTGCACCCGGAGTTGTCTTTATGATTTTTGATGCTGTGGTGAAATCCTGATCAAATATATTGTTGATGCCTCTAACCGAATTAAAAAGATCAGAAGACGATGTTCCCATAATCAATCCCATTTCGTAAAGGATACTTTCATCATTGTATACAAATCCGGAACCGTTAGTTGAATTCTGTGTGTCTTCATATCCCATACGCCCGTTTGATGCCAGTGTAGTAGTAATATTATTTTCGTTTATATCAATATACGATGGGATAACAAAACTAATGGTCTGCAAATCGGAGTATGCTCCATCCTTAAAAGTGAGCAATACCTCAATGGGAGTGTTTAATGGTGTTGTTGATTTAAGTGCAACGACAAATGGATCTAATGTATTCCGCACCACACTATTCTCCGGAATGATACCCGGACGGATCGTGTTTTTTGAAATGGTTAAAAAGGAAGAGGTCGTTGAGATAGTAATTTCCAATCCACTACTGGTGCTCTTCAGATAATTTGTAAAATCAAAATAGAGATTGGCGGTTTGTCCCGGATCAGGTGGATTACCATCATCTTTCACCAGCAAGGGTCTACTCGCACGCACTGAAGGACTTTCTATGGTGAGTGCGCTTTTAATATCCAACCTGCCTCGCCCTAACTTATTTTTATATTTCGCAGCACTGTTGGTATAAACAATCGGGTCAGCAGAAACGCGAAGTAGCTCACCTATTTGAAGAGGCGTGTACGTTGGGAATGCAGACCAAACCAATGCAGCTGCTCCTGAAACAATAGGTGCAGAAAATGAAGTGCCCGATTCACTCTCGTATATATCATTAAATCCCGTGGTGAAAGTATTTACTCCGGGTGCCGTTATATCTATGGTCTTTCCATAAGTAGTAAAGGTTGCTGCCTTGTCATTACTATCAGAACCTGCTACAGAAAGAACATAGTCATATGATGCAGGATACAATGGATTAGTAGTGCCATCATTACCTGCAGACGCAACTACAAGGCATCCAAGATCTAGTGTTACATATGAAATGATGTCTTGATAAACTGCGCTTGCATTGCTTCCTCCCCACGAACAATTTATAATTTTCGCTCCATGAGTTGCTGCATACAAAATGCCTTGATACAAATTGGATGAATATGATCTTGATGTTGTCGGTTGATTATCCGCATAGTGCTTTGTAAAAAGCAATTTTGTTTTGTAACCAACACCCGATATGCCGATGCCATTATCCGTTGCTGCTGATGCACATCCGGCAGCCCACGTTCCGTGAACATGTAAACCTCCCTTTTTAATAGAGGCATCATTGTCTCCAAGAAAACCCGGCTGACTTATGAGCAAGGTGTCAGCACCAGAAAAATCCCAACCTTTGTTGTTATCTATGAAGCCGTCATTGTCGTTATCTACACCATCAATGGGGTCGGCTGTATTAATAAAAAGTTGAGATGCTAAATCCGGGTGATCTAAATCCCCACCGGAATCAACCATTCCTATTATCATTGATTCATCTCCCTGGGTAATGTCCCAGGCCTCAAACGCTTTTATCAGTGTTAGATAATACTGACTTCCTTTTTGCGGATCGTTTGGTACAAACATGGCCTTGCTGGTATAGGCCGGCTCGATCACTTCAAAATATCCCGTAGCATAGAGTTCATTAATGTAATCTTCAATTGGACGTTGGGAGTCAAAACGAATCTGATAATAACGTGCAATATCAATATTCACTTTCCGTGGACCAGTTCGTGCAGCACTATTGCGAACCGATTTATGATTAATCAGTGGCTGTGCCGACTGTATATTGATTTTAGCGAGGGCTTTTCCCGATGTACTTGACGATGATTCAAAAAGTGATTTGTGTTTTTCTTTTAGCTTTACCCAAACTACGCCCTTCTCATAGTCTTGAGTTTTAGCATCTGCTGGAAGCTTAAATTTTTGAACTGGTTTCTTTCCTTGTGAAAATCCTGCAAAGGTAATTAGTAACAAAAGGGTAAATAAAATCTTGAATGGTCTCATAAACAGGTCTTAGTATAAAAAACAATAGGTCTCAAAATCAAAGGTAATTCGAGAATGGAATTCTAAATCATACCACGTGATTTTAATTCTAAATATTTATTAATGGTATTAATGGTGAGTTGCTCCGGTGAGGTAAGCAGTGCCTGGATGCCATGTCGGGCCAATTCTTTTACAATGAGCTTTTTGTCATAACTAAATTTCTCTGCAATTGCTTTGTAATAAATAGATTTAAGATCGGGTGCTGGCTTAGTGAGCAGCGATTTCATTTCAGTATTTTCAAAGAAAATAACAACCAGTAAATGTTGCTTTGCCAGGCTTTTTAGAAAGGTAAGCTGTCGGTGCAATCCATAAATGGATTCAAAATTGGTGAACAACAACAACAAACTGCGTTGTGTGATTTTTCTTCTTACGTGTGTATAAAGAGCAGAAAAATCAGGTTCCCGGTATGCCGTTTTCTGATTGTATAATACCTCCAGAATTTTAGACATCTGCCCGTTCTGTTTGCTCGCGGGCAGCATCGTACCAATCTTATCCTGAAAAGTTAAGAGTCCGGCTTTATCGGATTTCTTGATTGCAATATTTGAAATAACAAGACTGGCATTAATGGCATAGTCCAACAAACTCAATCCATTGAACGGCATTTCCATGAGCCTGCCCTTATCAATTAATGAATAAACTTGTTGTGAACGTTCATCCTGATAGTGATTCACCATCAATTGATTTTTGCGCGAAGTGGCCTTCCAATTCACCGTTCGAAAATCATCACCCGTTACATATTCTTTGATCAACTCAAACTCCATGTTCTGACCAATGCGTCTGATCTTCTTGATGCCTGTATTGGTGAGACGATTTGATATTGCCATTAACTCATACTTCCGCATTTGAACATAGGAAGGATAAACGGGCACTAAAGCATCTGCTGAAAATTGAAATCTTTTGGAAAGAAAACCCAACGGTGATCGGGCAAATACATTCACTGATCCAAAGGAATATTCGCCTCGCTTTACCGGGCGCAAATAATAATGAATGATTTTACTTTCTCCTGGTTTGATGCCCACCAAAAATTGAAGATCGCGTCTTTGAAATTGATGCGGTATCTCATCGATAACAGACAATGACGCTGTAAACGGATAAAAATTTTCGATGTAAATTTTAATTTCGTTCTCGTCACCATTTGAAAGTTTTTCGGGTGTAAAGCGATACCCATGAAGTCCTTTGCGGGTACGAAACAATAAAATCAAATCGGTGAAGATGATAGCCAACACTAAAATGAAAAGTGCTTTTGGAATAACAATAAATGCATCGACCAGGAAGCTCACTAAAAAAGTGACCACCACGATGATGATTGCCAGGAACAACCTGTTGTTTAAATATAGAGAGCGAAACCCTTTCACTAGCGAGGTACTTCTACTTTGTCAATAATTTGTTTTACTACTTCATCCGCTGTTATACCTTCCATTTCTTTGTCGGGTGTCAGCACGATGCGATGACGCAACACCGGCAAAGCAACAAACTTTATATCCTCGGGAGTTACAAAGTCGCGACCATTAACAGCAGCGAATGCTTTCGATCCATTTAATATGGCCACTGATGCACGAGGTGATGCTCCAAGGAATAATGCGGGGTTATTTCTTGTCTCATGAATAACCTGAGCAATGTATCGCACCAGATTGTCTTCTATATGAATTTGTTGGACGCTGCTTCGATATGCTTTGATCTGTTCTGGTGATAATACAGAGTTTACTTCGTGAAGTGCATGAACACCTTTACGAATATGGTGCCCACTAATAATAGCAATCTCCTGATCGAGATTGGGATAGTTTACCTGAATCTTGAATAGGAAACGATCCAACTGCGCTTCAGGTAAACGGTAAGTACCTTCGTGTTCGATTGGATTTTGAGTGGCTACCACCAAATAAGGATAATCAAGCGGATATGTTTTACCATCGATGGTAACTTGACGCTCTTCCATTACTTCAAAAAGGGCAGCTTGTGTTTTTGCAGGAGCGCGGTTTATTTCATCAATCAAAACAATATTTGAAAAAATAGGACCGGCTTTAAATTCAAACTCTGATTTCTTGAGATTGAAAATAGAAGTACCCAACACATCCGAAGGCATTAAGTCGGGGGTAAACTGAATACGCGAAAATTTTACATCAATTACCTTAGAAAGTAATTTAGCCGTAAGGGTTTTAGCAACACCGGGAACACCTTCAATCAATACATGTCCATCGGCAAGAATGGCCGTGATCAAAAGATCAACCATTTGTTCTTGCCCGACAACTACCTTCCCTATTTCTTCCCTGATCTTATTGATGCTCTCATTCAATGCGCTTAGATCAATCCGATTTTCAAATACTCCTTCTTCCATAATATTGTTATCGATTTTTTACAAACATTTATTGACTATTATTCTCTTGCCTTCACTTTGTGACACCTTGCTGCCTCCGTGTCTTTGTGGCTAAACTTGCAGAAATCTTCCTTGCCACAAAGAAATTCAAAGCACACATCATAAATTATTGATTAAACTTTTCAATTTTAGAATTCAATGCGATTAATTCTTCAGCTGAAATATAATCCATGGCATGAATGGATTGTATTATCCTGAACAGGTCACGGACATCAGCTTCGGATTTTCCAGCTTTGCGGGCAAGCGCATGGATGAAACTATCATCGAGCTTCCCTGTGCTCATCCAATACTTGGTCCGAATATGTTCTAGCAGAAAATTAATTTTTTTCTCGGCAATGCTTTTGTGCTCGTTATTTTGATAATAAAGATTGCCTATCGCTCCAACAAACTCAAGCGTTGTGTTTTGAAGTGGTTTGATAATTGGGATAATTCTCTGTTTGCGTTTTGCTTCGAATATCATAAAAAGAATAAGCGAGAGTATAGTAATGTAATACGCCCACCGCAATGGTTCCGAGGTTAAAATAAACCTCAGCGGTGTGCCTGCCTCTAAACGACCCAATTGATAAAATGCTGTCCATACAACATCCCGCTTTGGAAGATACGACAATGTAACTTCAGCAAACTCGATGTGGTTCTCGTGCAAAAGGTAAATATTAGAAAATACAAGTGGTGTTGAACTCACAATCAAATTGCCTTTACCCCATCGCACGCGAAGCAGAACGGGTAAATCAAAATCATTGTTGGCTAATACAGTCGTGCGGGTTGAATCGTAACTGTTAAAATAGTTGTTTGTGTTTTGCCTGGGGAATAAATACGCATTTGGAAAGGATGGATTTGTAAAAGTGAGCGAAGCAGAATCTTGTTTACTCACAAAGCCAAGTTCTTCATTATTATAAAAATAGTCACGTGTATCAAGCTTTAACGTATCGGCAAAGAAACTCACAAAGTTTTCCGCAGCGACAAAAGCATTTCCTCCAGCTTCAACATTTTTTAAAAGCGCTTCAACATCGTCACCTCCCGGAGCAAAGGTTTCAGAGAGGCTAATAAAATTTACATCCGGTCGCAATGAATCTTTCAACTCATAGATTGTAAGATTTGATTTGCTGATTTTTTGATCCTGAAAAATGGAAGGCATCAACTCGTTAATAGCATAACCACCAAAAGGATTCTTATCTTCTTCGTGAAACGTAACGTCCCAATTCAATTCACGGGGTGAAAAGAGTTTCAATCCCAGGAAAGCCAGGAAGGCAATGGAGAGGTAGAGAATATATTTCCAGTCTTTCTTCACTTTATATCTTTGTTCTCCAAATTGAAAAGGTATCGTTTACTGTAGTGAATAAGGAAGCATTCACTGTGAAATTTCCATACCATGCATACTCAAAATAATAATTGAGTTCACGTAATCCCGATTTCAATTCCTTCGTTTGCACTTCATTCAAATAATCATGATTTGTTTTTCCGGGCTCCCAATAAATATGGTGTTTATCCGAAAGCATTTTAAGACTGTATAAAAAGATGAGTCGAATAGCCAATCGATAGTCATTGCTGCTTTTGGCTTCCTCAATTAATTTCTCAAAATTCATTTCGTGAATGTTTTCCTCCAGCACCGTATACTTTATCGAACTGCTGTCTGCGCGGCCGTAAAACATTTTAAGTGCATCAATCTTCAATAAACGGAAAATGACATACATCAAGAGTACCGTCATTCCTGCATACACTACAAATCGTCCCCAACTTGCATCGCGCGTTTCAGTAAATAAATCACTGAGGGCACGACCAACCCACCGCCAAAACCTATCCCACAAACTGACTGTAGCTTTGTCTAAGCTATAGGTGAGCTCATCATCGTTTTTTAACTTCTCTACCTTTGCTTTGTCGAATTGGCGGTGAACAACGGTGTCTAAAACAATACTGGATGAGTGAATAGAGAATGTATCAGATTCAACAGTAGTTGAGTCATGCTGATTTGTTGCGTTACCAGAAAAGTGAGTAAAGCAAAAAAAAGTGATTGCCAAAAAATATTTGAACTTAGAAATCCACATGATCTTCTATTGGCCCAGTCTTTTCTCCAAACGTTTCAATTTTAGTTCTTAATCCTCTTGCCTCTTTTAATTCGAGCAAATTAAAATATTGAAAGGCCAATGCAATTAGCGGCACAGCATATAACAGCGTGCTGGCTAGAGAGTACAATACTAATGACACGTTACTAACAATATTCATAAACGCAGACGGTTTTCCGATTATATCAACGCCTGTATTATGCATCATCTTTAAGAAAAAGATAATGTACCACGGAATAAAAAGTAAGATCGAAAACACCAGCTGAATGTAAATGTTAATCCCTCCTATTCCGAATGTGCTCCACCATTTTCCATTATTCAATTTAAATAACCTATCAATGGAAGCAAAGAAGCCAATTCGCTCATGGCTCCGGATAAAAAAAATCATCGATAAGTTGATGGTGACGAAAAAGATACCAACATAAAATGCAACTATTGCAACAGCAATTAAAACAGGGCCCAAAACTGTAGCAACACTTACCACTAAAGCAAATGGGATGAACATAATAATAATCGCAACAATGACTACAAAAATATAGCCGATCATCGTTCCAACGTTAATCCAGAATATCTTGCGCACCTGTTGCCATACTTCACTCACTTCAACCACCTTCAATTTCTTTTCCTTGTAGGCCAGCAAATAACCGTACGTAGTTGCAACGGTAAATACACCTGCCAGCAACATAAATAAGAACATAGCAAAAAGCTCGATGGCATTCCATTGCTCGTACATGCCCGCAATACCAATGGGAACATTTGCTCCGGTGGTATTTCCGAGATTGCTAAAAGAATCCGACATCAAAATACTGCCAATTATGGCGGGTGTTCCTGCCAGTAACAGCAAGCTCTTTCCAAAGGGTTTAAAGTGTTCGCGAATGAAGCCATAGGTGACGTTCATCTTCTGGTTAAAATTCCGAATCTCATAAAACTCAATTGGCGATGGATCTTCCATGTCTGCGTAAGCGGTAAGGATAAAGTATGAAATAGTAAATCATGACGAAGGCTGAAACTCCGATTATAAAAACTTTAATGCTCCAATGCATAAAAGCATAGCGTGTAATAAATGATTCGATAAAACCTGCTACAATAAAGAAGGGAACAAGGCCAACAATTATTTTAAGTCCTTTTAGTGCGCCAATTTTAAAAGAGTCCAGCCGCGAATAGGTCCCTGGAAAAATAATGCTGTTCCCCATCACAAATCCCGCAGCAGCGGCTAAAACAATAGAGGTAAGTTCAATTGTACCGTGGAGCATCACGACAGGAAATCCCTGGGCCAGTTGATTCTCGGTGTAGAAGAATGTAAAAAACGTTCCCACCATCAGGCCGTTGTAAACCAGCATTAAACCAGAAAGAAGAGAAGTAAGTGCACCAAAAACAAAAATTCGAAACGACACAAATACGTTGTTCAATGTAATTCTGAAAAACATGTTCATCTCCGACTGGTCTGCATAAACATTTGTCGCATTTCCGTTCTTAATATTCTCAAGTGTCATGTTTACATAGGAGTCGCCCAGGATTAGCCTAACAAAGGAGTCATCATTTAGTGTAGAAATAATTCCTATTAAAATAGAAACAATAAAAATGATGAAGGCATACAACAAAGGCTTGCGAACCTCCCACATTACTTCCGGCAATTCATATTTCCAAAATGTAATGAAACGGTTCTTGTCTTCCTTTTTGTTTTTATAAATCTCAAGATGAAACTTGGACGTAAGGCTGTTCAGATATTTTGTTGCGCGACTGTCAGGGTACTGCGTACGCGCAAACGAAAGGTCATCGGTTAGTTGAATAAAAATTTCCGCTAACGTATCCGGTTGTGGCGTGCCGCTGTTTAGTTTGTTTTCAAACTCCAGCCAACGCTTTTGGTTCAACTTCACAAAGGCAGCTTCGCGCATGCAACATGTTTATAGTTTGGAAACTTCAATCACTTTATTCCACACCCTGAAAAGATTCTTCGAACAAATCTTTTCGATGTCTTCCGGAGAATATCCGCGCTTCAGTAATTCAGCAATCAGGTTGGGATATTGTGAAACATCTTTTAATCCCAATGGTAAGCTATCACCAACACCGTCATAGTCAGAGCCAATGCCTACATGATCAATGCCTGCAAGTTTCACAACATGATCGATGTGATCCGCCACGCGAACAACATCTGAATAAAGTTCTTTGTGTTGCTTGCCAAACTGTTCGATAATAGGTTGTGCCTCAACATCTGCTGATGTTAATTTCTTTTCCGATAAAATTTTCTCCAGTGAATCACGAAGCGCTGTGTTTACACGTGCAGCAGAGTCCAGAAATGATGCACCAAAATTAATTTGAATGACACCTCCGTTTTTACCCAATGCCTTGATCATATCATCCGACATATTGCGCTGAAATCCGGGTGTGTAAAAGCGACACGAAGAGTGAGATGCTATCACAGGCACTTTGGTTATTCTAATCACATCATAAAATGCACTGTCACTTACGTGCGATATGTCAACCATAATTCCTACTCTGTTCATTTCGGCCACAACCCTTTCTCCGAAAGGGCTTAAACCATTCCAGGTATTCAATGAGTCGTACGATGAATCACAAATCTGATTGTCTTTGCCATGGGTAAGGGTGACGTAGCGAATACCTCGATCATAAAAATATTTAACGTTCGCTAAGTCGTTGCCAATCGGTGCACCATTCTCCATGCCCATGGGCAATGAAATTTTTCCGGCTTTCGAATTGTCTTCAATTTGTTGTGGTGTAATGGCAACTGAAAACTTATCTGGATACGCATCGGCTATTCCATTGATCATGTTTATCAAAGAGTCAGCTAATTCCTTTCCAAAATCATTGTGCTTTTGATATGATGATGGAATATAGATTGACATGAAAGGTGCATCGAGTCCACCTTTTTTGGCGCGTTCAAAATCAAAGTCTCCTTCTGTTGTGCTGATGGGGATGCCCAAATACTCTTTCTCCAATCGAAAGTGTTTTACTTTTAAGCGATAGGGTAAATCCACATGGCTGTCTGTAATAATATAGGCTTGTGCAAGTGAGTCTGCAACATGATTCAAGTCTGCATCTGAAAGCTTAGTATAATCACGCGATTCTTTTGGCGTTGAGCAGCTGCAAGCTATAGCGGCCATGGCCACCAACGTAAATCGGGAGGCCAATAGGTTTCGTAATGTTAATTGCATTATTTTGAGAGCAGATTAGGGTTCAAGTATAGCAAAAATAAGTCATCATTATCATGTATACCGTTCGTGTTCGCACCACACAAAATGTTGTAATTGATTATCCACTTGCTGGCCTTGGCGATAGGATATTAGCTTTTCTTATTGACGCGCTTATTCTCGCTGCTTACGCTGGTCTGTGCTGGCTTGCCTTCGATCAGTTGGAACTCGAAACCGATTGGATAAACATGCTTGTTATTTACGTTCCATACCTACTCTATCATTTATTGTTTGAGATTTTCATGGATGGGCAAAGTCCGGGGAAACGTCAACGCAAAATCAAAGTGGTGCGCCTTGATGGAACTTCGCCCTCTATTGGAAATTACCTTTTACGCTGGTTATTCAGATTGATTGAAGTAACGCTCTTGCAAGGAGCACTCGCCATGGTGACAATAGCTTCCAGCAGTAAAGGTCAACGACTTGGTGATGTCGTTGCGGGAACGACCGTAGTAAAACTCGCAAAACAAGAAGAGGTAACTGCTGAGATGGTCTTCACATTAGTGGATGACACATACACGCCTACTTTTGCGAGTGTTGTGAACCTTAGTGATCGCGATATTGAAATGATTCAACAAGCGTTACAAGTAAATCGTGAGCGAGGTCATATAAAACCGGTCATGATGCTGATCGACAAACTCAAAACAATGTACGGCATTGAATCTGACTTGCAACCGGTAAGTTTTTTACAAACCGTGGTGAAAGATTTTACAATATTGACGGCCGGAAAGTGAACACTCCCGATCTTCCTCTTTACTCAAAAGCACAGCTGGCGTTGCGTAACGGCCAGGACAAACCTCAGATTTGGGTAGCACTTCACGGACAGATTTACGAAGTGACCGCCTCTCGCTTATGGAGAGACGGAAAACATTATGAACATTGGGCCGGTCAGGATTTAACAGACGAGCTGAAAGATGCCCCGCACACTGAAAAGGTTTTCGAAAAATTTAAAGTAATTGGAAAACTCATAAATTGATCATCCGATTAGAGGGAGGCACATTATTCTCTACTATCTTTCGGGGTTTACAAAATTCAACCATGATTATCATTGCCGACAGCGGGGGCTCTAAAACAGATTGGAGACTCATTCAAAAGGATTCCACTATTCTACAGGCCAACGGCCCGGGTTTTAACCCCTATTATCAGCCAATCGAGAATCTTTCGAAAGGCATTCAGGAAATGGTGGAGCCTTTAGTGACCGAACCGGTTTCAAAAGTTTTCTTCTACGGTGCCGGTGTGTCTTCTGAAAAGAATCAACAAACTATAAAAGCGACATTCAATTCTTTTTTCCCAAACGCGGATATTGAGATTGGATGGGATTTACTTGCAGCCGCCCGCGCGTTGTGTGGCAATGAGCCTGGTATCGCCTGTATTATGGGGACCGGTTCAAACTCTTGCTTATATGATGGTTCAAAAATTACAACCAATGTAGCCAACCTCGGTTGGATCTTGGCCGATGAAGGATCCGGAACGGATATCGGTAAAAAGTTTTTGTTCGATTACCTTCGGAACAAAATGCCACAAAGTCTGGCAAAGCAATTCCATGAGCGCTTCCCAATGGCGCGTGAGGAGTTTCTTGAACGGATTTATCAACAGGAAAAACCAAGTGCCTTCCTCGCCAGCTTCACCCGATTTATTTTTCAACATTTAAAAGAAGAGTACTGCTATTCTTTGATCTATAAAAGCTTTGCGGCATTCTATGAGAATAATGTAATGGAGTATCCAAACTATCAGAATCTGAAGGTTCACTTCACAGGATCAGTTTCTTTTTACTTCAGCAATATTTTGCGTCAAGTCGCAAATGATAAAGGCATTATCGTAAAAAATATTCTGGAAGGTCCTATTGCCGGACTTACACTATATCATCAGAAAGATTTGAATTGATGTCGACCACGGAATCTTCTTCGCATTATAACAACCTTGAAAAAATGGAGGTGCTGGAGTTGTTGAAAAACATCAACAACGAAGATAAGAAAGTACCGTTGGCCATTGAAAAGGTTCTTCCACAAATTGAAGCATTGGTAAATACCGTGGTGGAAAAAATGCAAGTGGGAGGAAGACTCTTTTATATAGGTGCTGGCACCAGCGGCCGATTAGGAGTTGTTGATGCTTCTGAAATACCACCTACTTTTGGCGTATCTCAAGGAAAAGTAATTGGAATCATTGCCGGTGGTGATAAAGCCATTCGGAAAGCTGTAGAAAATGCAGAAGATGATGCAGCGCAAGCCTGGAAAGATTTAGAAGAATATTCAATCAATCAACAAGATGTATTAATTGGGATTGCTGCTTCCGGCCGAACCCCTTATGTTATTGGCGGAATGAAAGAAGCACGTTCAAATGGTATTGTTACGGGTTGCATTGTCTGCAATGAAAATACAGAGATTGCCCGTCACGCAGATTTCCCTGTTGAAGTTGTTGCCGGGCCTGAGTTTGTAACTGGAAGCACACGCATGAAATCAGGAACAGCACAAAAGCTGGTGCTCAATATGATTTCAACTGCCACCATGATTAAGCTGGGGCATGTTGTCGGAAATAAAATGGTGGATATGCAACTCACGAACAACAAGCTGATAGATCGCGGTGAGAAAATGATCATGGATGAGCTTGGAGTAAATCAGCAACAAGCCAGTGCGTTACTTCAACAATTTGGATCAGTCAGAGCCGCTATTCAAAATTATAAGAGATAGATAAAGAATCTAAAGCATACTCAGCTGAACATCCGTCACCAAGGCATCCGCTGGTACTAAATAATCTCGCTTCGACTTTAGCTCCTTACACAAAACGCGCGTTCTGCGAAGCTTACCTTTTTTAAAATACCGATCGCTGAGTTTGAAAATGCTTCCTTCCGGAATGTCCGATAAGGAGATTTGCTGGTGTTGGTTTAGGTCAAACTTTCTAAAGGCCTGAGTTAGTGCTGTATCGGCAAACGAACTGGCTTTTGGATTGATCATGTGCCTTCGAAGCTCATGTAAGATTTCTTCAGGAAAAACACTTTCCCACAGAATAGGCAGCATCAAATCAGTAAAGGTTGTTCTCCATTCCTCACCATGAGGATCTAATCGGGCACCATGTTTCAGATAAACCCGTAGATGGGCTACCTCATGAACGTATGTTACAAGAAAGAGATAGGGATTAAGATCGTTGTTGAGTGTGATCCTTGGATGACTTCTGGTTCTTTTGCTGGTAAAATCACCCACTTTGGTCTGACGGCTTTTAGTAATCTTTAACTCAAATGGGCTAACCTGCCAAAGTTCAAAACAATACCCTATAGAGGAGGTGGGAACATGCGATTGCAGTATGTTTAAAACCTCACTGGACTTCATAGAAATGAAAAAAGGCTTTAGTTTACTAAAGCCTTCCCGGGAATGTTGCTTTGTTGATTAGTGAGCAGCAACTGTATCAACTGCAACAGCAGCTGTGTCAGCAGTAGCAACGGAGTCAACAACAACCTCAGTTACAACTGAAGTAGAATCAACAGCTGTTTCAGCTGTTTCAGCCTTCTTGCCACAAGCAACAAGAGCGAAAGCGAAGCCACATACAGCTAACAATGCGATAACTTTTTTCATAGTTTACAGGTTTTTAAATTCACCGCAAATATAATAGGATTTATATCCCTGATAACAAGCGCGTAATAAAATTATTTCTTTCTGAATATTAGCCTCAACGGTACTCCTTCAAAATCAAAGTGTTCACGCATCTTATTCTCAAGATATCGCTCATATGATGGCTGAATATATTGAGGGTGATTACAGAAGAATGCAAACGATGGAAACCTCGCCTGAATCTGCGTAACGTACTTAATCTGGATGTGCTTTCCTTTTATCGAAGGAGGTGGATTTCTGGCGATTTCCAGCAACATCAGGTCATTTAGCTTAGAAGTAGGGATTCTTTTGGTCTTATTATCGAAAACTTCTACCGATTTTTCCATTACCTGGAAAATGCGTTGTTTCTCTAAAACCGATGCAAAAATGATTGGGATGTAGGTGATCGGAGCAATTTTTTCCAAGATGTCTTCCTTGAATTTATCCGAAGTCTTCGAATCCTTTTCAATCAGGTCCCATTTGTTCACCATGATCACCATACCTTTGCCCTGACGTTGTGCCAGACTGATCAGGTTCACATCTTGTGATTCAAGCCCACGATCTGCATCGATCACGATAATACATACATCACTTTCTTCCAATGCGTTGAGCGATCGGAGCACAGAATAAAATTCAATATCTTCATGCACCTTACCTCGCTTACGAACTCCGGCTGTGTCGATCAGGATAAAATTCTTGCCAAACATTTTATAATATGAATGTATAGCATCGCGCGTAGTTCCTGCTTCGGGTGTTACGATGCTGCGATCAGTGCCTAACAACGCGTTAAGAAAAGATGACTTTCCAACATTAGGTCGACCTACAATTGTAATCTTAGGAATGCCGGCATCTGGATCTTCAACTCCTTCTGTTTGAAATATTTTTACAACCTCATCTAAAAGCTCACCACTTCCACTACCATTTTCGGCAGAAATCGGATAGACTTCACCAAGACTTAGTTCATAAAATTCTCCTGCCAGGGCGGCTTTAGATGGTGTGTCTGCTTTATTAGCGGCAACGAAAATGGGTTTTTTGGAAGTACGCAAAATGTTTGCAAAATCTTTATCAAATCCTGTAATTCCATCTTTACAATCTACCACGAAGATGATAGCAGAAGCTTCATCAATAGCCAGCTTCACTTGTTTGCGAATTTCCGATTCAAACTTATCGTGAGAACCATTTACATATCCACCGGTATCGATCACTGTAAAGAAAGTACCGCACCATTCAGCATAACCATAATGACGATCGCGTGTAACACCCGACATGTTATCCATAATGGCCTGGCGTTTTTCTACCAACCGGTTAAAAAAGGTTGACTTACCTACGTTCGGCCTGCCTACTATTGCTACTATGTTTGACATCTTTGATTTTAGATTTAAGATTTGTGATTTAAGATTTACCGGCGTGTCGCTGGTTTGTCTTTATTGAATCGGTTACTCCGTGTATCCGAAAGTTCTGAGCTTGAGTTTTTCTTTCCGCCAGTTCTTGGAAACTTTTACATGTGTTTCTAAGAAAACTTTCTTCCCTAGAAAGGCTTCCATGTCTTTGCGGGCTTCGGTTCCTACTTTCTTCAACAAGCTTCCACCCTTTCCGATTACAATCCCTTTCTGTGAATCGCGCTCTACATATATAATGGCACTGATGCGCACAATATTCGGTTCGTCTTTAAAAGCAGAAATAACAACTTCTGTGCTGTATGGAATCTCCTGATCGTAATTCAAAAATATTTTTTCACGAATAATCTCCGAAGCAAAAAAGCGCTCCGATCGATCCGTAAACTCATCCTGAGGGAAGAAAGGTGGATGCTCTGGAATTTGCTCCAACAACTTCGGTAGCAAAGTTTCCACATTCTGGCCTGTTTTAGCTGAAACGGCAACAACCTCTTTAATTGTAGGAATGTTTTGCTTCCAATAATCGCTCTTATCTTTTATCTGCGATCCTTTTGCCAGATCGATTTTGTTTAACACCAGTAAAATGGGTGTTTGTATTTTTAAAAAGCGATCAAATAGCTCTGGTTCGTACTTATCTTCTAAAGAAACCACCAATAAAATCATGTCAGCGTCTTCTAAAGAGACCTTTACATAATTCATCATCGCTTCGTGCAAAGAGTATTTTGGTTCGAGAATACCCGGAGTATCAGAATAAACTATTTGAAATTGATCACTATTCAAAATTCCCATGATGCGATGGCGCGTAGTTTGTGCTTTCGCAGTAACGATAGAAAGGTTCTCGCCAATGAGTTTATTGATGAGAGAAGACTTGCCCACATTGGGTTTGCCCACAATACTTACGAAACCGGCTTTGAATGTTGAGATCATAGAATCAATTTGCAAAGGTAGCTTGTTTTTTAATTGTGAGCGTCCTACTTTTGCAAACGTTTTTGAGAAAGGTCAACTGAATCAAAAATGCAATGATCGCGGGGTGGAGCAGTTGGTAGCTCGTTGGGCTCATAACCCAAAGGTCACAGGTTCGAGTCCTGTCCCCGCTACTGAAAATAAAGGCAATCTTAACGGGTTGCCTTTTTTATTTTGGAAAATCTTAAATTAAAAAGCAGCTCATTGGAATCTTATCCGTTAGTTGACTGACACAGAGGTCCATTTATCCCCCTACTACAAGAGAAGGCGACCAATTGGTCGCCTTCTTCTTTCCCCTCTTCTTACTCACAACTCAATACGGTTCACAACACCAAAGAATTAGCATTTCCGTATCTGCTAATTCGGTCATCATTGCTGTGAGAAGCAAACGGGGCAACCCTTCTGGGAGGATAGCACACAAAAGAAGGGTTGTTGTTCCCCGTTTATAAATCGTATCAAGTTGTAGAAAATGGCTAACGGGCAATAACTTGAACGACCTTCTCACTTTTTTCACTCTTGAATTTCTTCATCAGAAGAAATATGATTTGTTTTTGACCTCATCATTTTCTTTTGATAAACATAGAACTTGCCTTTTGTTCAAAAAATAGCACCTTGCATTTTGTCAGGAAAACCATACATGTGAGTAGTTCGGTATACCATTGATTAGCCTTGATGAAGCGTATAAACATTTTATTAGTTGATGATGAGGCCCTGCTCAGAGAAGGCGTTAGAAGTCTTTTGTCACAAGAGCCCTTCATCAAAAGCATTACAGAAGCCGGAACTGCTTCTGAGTTTTTATCTGCTATTTCAACACCTCCCGATCTTATTTTATTAGACATCAGATTAAAAGAAACTAATGGACTTGAGTTATTGGAAATGGTGAGAAGAAAAGGGTTAGAAAGTAAAGTAATTGCTGTTACAGGTTTAGAAGGTGTTGAATTAATGATCAACCTCCTAAAAGCAGGAGTGGACGGTATTGTTTTTAAATTAGATGGATATCAGGAAATTGTGAAGGCCATAAAAGGGGTACTGGAAAAAGAAAACTACTTTCCAGAAAAGATTGTCAAAATCATTCAGGCTAATGCTGGCCGATGGGATAAGGTGCCACCCGTTTTACTGAATCATCAGGAAACTGAACTATTGAAAGGTATTGCACACGGATTAACAACTAAGGAGATTGCTGTTCAAATGAAGATGGGTGAAGCGACTACTGAAACGTATCGCATGCGACTGATAAAGAAACTGGGCGTAACGAACACTGCCGCTCTACTGGCTTACGCCTATCGCAATGGAATTTTATAATGTTTAAAAAGAATATTCAATTCGAGCAAGAAGACCTCTTTCACCACGATCGTATTTAAGCGAAGCACCAATCGCTTGCGTTCTCATCCGAAGACTGTTATGTTTCACCCGAAGTCGTTCGATAAACTCATCCATTTTATGAAATCCTGTGCCATCATCTTCAACTTCAAGAATTAATCTACTTGGTGACCATGTCAGTCGCACCCAAATGTGCCAGGCTGAAGAATGTTTGAAGGCATTGTGAACAAGCTCTTGTATTACACGGTACAAGTAGGTTTCGCTTTGAAGAGGAATCTTTTGCTCTTCTCCTTTAGATTCAAAATGAATATGCTCGGTTCCGCGTTCCATGTTTTGGCAAAGCATCTCAATACCTTTTAGAAACGAGTCATCATCCATCCGAACAGGCATAAGCTGACGGGAAATTTTCCGAACAGATTGAACTACCTCCTTAAATTCGGATTGCATTTTTATTAGCAACGTTTCCGATTCTTTCGCATCATTAGCAGATCGCTCAAGCCTGTCCATGTACAACCTGAAAATGGATAATCTTTGAATAAGATCATCATGAAGTTCGGCTCCCATTTCGGTGATGATTTGTTCGCAAGCCTCCGTTGCGCGTCTTGAAATTTCGGATTCCAATTTCTCGGCAGACATTAAAACCGGCAGTCCTTTCATAATATGTTATCCGTTTTTTATTACAAAGTAATTATCTTTAAGGGATAATAGTGCAATGAAAAAAATACTGCTTACCGTTAGAGTTAACTTCATCCTTTTTATTTTGCTCAGTGCTGCACACAATGCAATAGCGCAACAACGAGAAATTGATCATGCACTGCAGGCTCATGCGTTGTCTTGGAAAGTTGGTGATAGTCTAGCCATTGTTCAATCCGGCATAACATTAAGTGAGGTATACGAGCAATCAAACGCGGCAGATTCCCAACTACTACTAGGCCAGAAAATTCTCGTCATAGCTAAAAGAAATAATTTCTTTGAAGAGCAAGCGAGTATCTCTACCCATCTCGGGCTTGCCTTTGTTTACAGAGCTAAATACGATGCTGCCCTTGAGCATCTCTTTGAAGCGTTGATTCTTTGGGAACAACTAAAAAATAGTGCGCAAATCAGTAATACATTAACCGACATCGGACTCGTTTACTACAAAATTAAGGATGATGAAAAAGCTCTTCAATACTATACTCGAGCATTGGCATTAAAGAACAAAACCTCAGGCAAAAAAGAAGTTGAGTCTTTGCTGCTTGATATAAGTCTTTCTTTTTCAAGTCAACGTCAGTTTGAACAATCGAGAAAATACCTCAATCAGGTAAAACAACTTTGTCAGCAAAAGAAATGTCCCGCACCAATTCAATTGGAATTGGAAGTCGCAGAAGGTGTGCATTTTTTTAGAATGGATAGTTTGACTAAAGCTGAAAAAAAATTCTTATCAGGCAATCAACTAGCTGCTACCGAAAAGAATACAAGATTAAGTCTTGAGTGTACTATTAATCTTGCTAAAATTTATTTGAAGCAAAATAAAGTTAAGTTAGCAACAGGATATTTAGAGCAAGCAGAAAAATCGGGAAACACTTCCGGATTTGACAATGAGTTGATGCAACTCTACACACAATTCGCAGGCTTGTATAAGAAAGTGAACAATTACAAAATGCTGGTTCGCTATCAGGACAAGTATCTTCAACTAAGGGATAGTGTTTCCGGAGAAGCAGTGCGAAATAATCTGATGCACGTTCAGGCAGAATATCTCGAACGAGAAAATGAAGCTAAAATAAAGTCGCGAACACAAATGCTGGCCTTGCAGGATCAGATTATTGAAAGACAAAACATCGTTCGTCTCCTCATTGCATTGGTTGTTATCCTCTTTATTCTCATTGCGTTCTTCATATATAAATCCAGTCAAAACAAAAAAAATGCGAATACACTTTTGAGCAAAAAGGTTGAGGAGAGAACAAAGGAATTAGAGGTCAGCTATAGAGAGCTTAAGGTAACGATGGAGGAACGAGATGCAGCATTGCGAAAAGTCACGTCAGAGATACGAAGCTCTATGATTACAGTAAATGGATTGTGTTCCCTTGGTGTAAAGGATGTGAGTCAAAAAGAATCGATTGATTATTTGGAAAGCATTCAAAATGCGTCTCAACCACTGATGACGATTTCAACCGACCTGGCTTCAGAAAATCTTCCGAAAGAATGATGAATACGTTGTTACATTTTCATTTAACGAAAACTGTTGCAGTTTGTGTTGCTATTTTATCTTGTGTTTCGATAACAAGTTTGCTGGCTCAAACAAACAGAATTGATTCACTAAAACAGAAATTGGCGAGTACACCAGAATTAGAATCTTTTGAGATCAATTTTCAGTTGGCAAGAGAGTTTGCATCTATTGATAATAAAATTGCCCTCGAATTGGTAAGGAAAGCAAAGACGTTGGCATATCAAAAACGTGATAGCCTTGATATAGTAAGATCACTTCGGCTAACAGGACAAGTTTATAGAAGATTGGACAATTTAGATTCTTCGATTCATTATCTTCTGAAAGGATTACCAATTGCTCACAGGCTAAAATTTGATAAAGAACGTAACGCTATCCATAACAGTCTAGGCTTGGCGTATACCTTAATCTCCAAGTTTGATAGAGCTCTTTATTACCTACTACAGTCCGCAGCGCTTTATGAAAAAAGTGGTGACAAATCCATGAGTGGTGTTGTTGAAAATAATATTGGATTAGTCTATTACAGGCTGGATGACTTTAAAATGGCGTTGGAACATTATAATAAATCTCTTTCTATAAAATTGTCCATTAAGGATCACTTTGATATGGATGTCCTTCTTATAAATATAAGTCTCTGCTACGCATATTTAGGAGACCTGGCAGAGGCTCGGAAAACGCTTAACACCGTATTAGAAAAATATCCTGAGAATTCCGAGGATAATAATTTTGGAATGGCAATGCATGCATCCGGACTAATCTGGTATAAATCCGATAATATCACTAAGGCGGAAAAAGATTTTCGAAAATCATATATGATCACTAAAAAAAATAACGACCAACGTTACATTTTTGAAAATATAAATGGTTTGTCGGAAATATATTTAATGCAAGGTAAGCTCGCCTTAGCGGAAATATTTCTTATTGAAGGTGAGAAGATGTCGAACACCAGCAATTTTGATGCAGAAGAAATGATTTTATATAAACGGTTCTGTTCTCTTTATATGGCCAAAAGGAATTACAAAAAATTGTCATTTTACCAAGAGAAATACATTCAGATGAGAGACAGTGTTTCAAATGAATCACAGACCAATAATTTAATGCGTCTTCATGCTGAAGCCTCAGAAAAAGAAAACAAAGCCCAACTTACCTCACAAGAACAAACACTTCAATTAAAAGATGAAATCATCAACAAACAATTCGGTATTAACGTCTTAATTGGATTTGCTATAGCCCTCTTAGCTATTTTCATTTATGTACTCGTTAAAATATTTCACCAACGCAAAGAGGCTAACTACCTTTTGAATATAAAAGTGATCGAGCGAAGCGATGAACTTTCAAGCAATTATGAAAACTTAAAGCTAGCACTTGAACAAAGAGATACAACACTCGCCCAGCTGAATAAGGATCTCAACAATTCCATAGAATCCATGCGTACCTTATGTACTGCAGGAGTTAAGGTAGAAATCGACAAAAACGCTTTGCAGTATTTCAATGAGATCAGCGCAACCACCTCAAGTCTGTCAAAATCACTTCATAATATTCTCTCTAAGGCTAAAAGGGATTATTGATAAGATCATCGTTTAAGAGATTCTACCAGTAATCTTTCTTGGTCCCTACAAAATTGAGCTTCGGGCTCTTTACCTTTCCTAAATCGTATGTTCTCTAGTGATAAACTCAAACCCGTCCGTTCGCTAAGTTTATCGATCATCCAAAGTTTTATCCTTGCTCTATTCTTCCTACTTTCAAATTTAAATTCTGAAATTGCACCTCAACCTGCAGAATGATTAGACCATGACCAAGTCAAACACCGTTAAGTTTCTGATGCCCATTATTGTGCTTTTTGGTGCTCTGCTATTATGGTATATCATCTCCTACCTCGATCTTTTTCCTGCGTACGCATTCCCATCACCTGGAGCAGTGTTCAATAGTTTTCAGGAAGAGTTACTGGCAGGCCGATTGATCAACGATATCATCGCTTCGTTATGGCGGGTGGCCATTGGTTTTGTGATCGCTGCTGTGCTCGGTATCCCGATTGGTTTGTGGTTTGGACAAAATCTTCACGCAAGACAAGCCTTTGTTCCGATGCTTAATTTCTTTCGGTTTCTTTCACCACTGGCGTGGATTCCGTTTGCCATTCTCTGGTTTCATATCGGTGACAAGCCAGCAATCTTTCTGATTTTCATGGCTACCTTTTTTCCATTGGTATTGGCTACTATGGTAGCCGTTGCATCTATTCCAAGTATTTATTTTCGTGTTGCTCAGGATTACAATTACAAAGGCATCGAGTTATTGACCAAAGTAACTTTCCCTGCCGTTCTCCCACAAGTAATCACTGCACTACGCGTAAGTTATGGTATCGCCTGGGTAGTGATTGTTGCTGCGGAGATGGTGGGTTGTCAGGATGGTTTGGGTTATGGTATTTGGGAAGCACGCAATGGTCTGCGATTGGATTCTGCTGTTTGTTATATGATTGTTATTGGTTTACTCGGTATGGGCATTGATCGCCTGCTTTCTCAATTGACAAAACTATCAGGCGTGCGCTGGGGCTATGAAAGATAAAAGTTCTGTAAGCCGGCTTTTAGTCGAAAAAGTTTCGCACAGTTACGGCACTGTATCGGTGTTGAATAATCTTAGCCTCTCTGTTATTCCAGGTGAGGTCGTGGTCTTGGTTGGTCCTTCAGGATGTGGGAAAACAACAATCCTAAATTTATTGTCTGGTCATATCGAACCTGTTTCAGGATCTATTCAACGCGAAGGAATCATTCGAACCGTTTATCAACACGATGGACTCTTTCCCTGGCTTACGGTTTCTGAAAATATTTCCATGGGACTACGTTCAATGACTGATGTCGCACAGAAAGAACATGAACTACGTGAACTCCTGGAGCTAATTCACATGGAGGATTTCGCAAATCATTATCCCCATCAATTATCAGGTGGAATGCGTCAGCGGGCCGAACTTGCTCGCGTTCTTGCTGGTGATTCAGATATATTACTAATGGACGAACCCTTCTCTGCTCTGGATTACCAAGCACGACATCGAATGAGAAGAGAGTTGGTTCGCATATTAGAAAAGCGACCGCGCACCGTTGTTTTTGTTACGCATGATATTGAAGAGGCTGCTCAATTGGCTGATCGTGTTCTCGTATTATCCAAAAGACCAGCCACGATCTGTCGCGAATTACATATCAAAGCACAACGCCCAAGAGGGCTAACTGATCCTGCTGTTATTGAAGCTATGACTGAAATTCTTAAAGAGCTGGGATTGAATACACCCGAATAAGAAGCTTACACATTTCATTTCATCCGATTTTCTTTGTAATCCTTAGCGACTTGGTGTCTTTGTGGCATTCTTTCTTTTTGCCGCTAAGACACAAAGAAGACACAAAGTATTTGTAATGTTCGCAGATGGCCGTTGCTCATTATAATCTCTGCGTGCATGGCAATCTGAATTGAATTACCTTTGACTATAATCAACGCTATGAAATCATCCTTTAGCCGAATTGTTCTGGGTGTTGTCCTCACCATCACCGTTCTCGGTTTGCTCCGCTATCGTCCGTGGAGTCGTGGCGGATCAATCAATGTTCGCGATGTCATTCATGAAGGATCAAATAGAAAAGCATCGCGCGAGCTTACGGTGGGCTTCCTACCAGTTACCTGTCACCTCACGTGCCCCGTTACTGATTTTGCATCGAAAACAACACAAACTAATACCAATTTCAACTCACGAGTATTCTCTGATTTTCCAACGGTAGTAAGTGCATTGGAAGCTAAACAAGTGCAGGCAACATTTATGATTGTGCCGTTGGCAATGAAACTTCGTGAACAAGGTGTGCCTGTTAAAATTTGTTACCTCGGTCATCGCGATGGTTCTCAAATTGTAGTGGGCAAGTTCAGCAAGATCAGAAGTCTGGTAGATCTGAAAGGAAAGAAAGTTGCCATCCCAAGTCCGTTCAGTAATCAAAGTTTTGTGATGCACAAACTCATGACGGACCACGGTATGAAACAAGATGATATCACCTTTGTTGTATTACCTCCTCCTGACATGCCTACCTCATTAGCATCGGGTGCAATTGATGGATATTTTGTTGGTGAACCCTTTTGTGCAAAAGCAGAGCTCGATGGTATTGGACGTGTACTTTATTATGCAAGAGATATTTGGCCAAACTTTATTTCATGTGCATTAGTAGTACATGAAGATTTAATCAAAAGTAATCCGGAGATCGTTCAGGATTTGGTAAGAGGTATTGCAGAGTCTGGCGCGTGGGCAGAAACGCATCGCGAAGAGGCTGCTAAATTAGTAGCTCCGTACTATCGTCAGGATGAAAAAGTATTACGCTATGTACTGACTGCTGATCCTCATCGTGTAAGCTATGTCAATCTAACACCCAGCAATGATGACCTTCAAATTATTCAGGACATGGGATTTCAAATGGGTCTTCTCACAAAGCACATTCCAATGAATGAACTCATTGATCGTACATTTGTGCCAGAAGTAATTATTCCTGCTCCTATTGATCTTGCAAACATGCCCGCTATTAAAAAGTAGATCATGTAACAAAGTGACAACATCGCTAACCAAACATACCGCGGTGGGCAGAAGTAGAGTATCATCTTGAAATTGCCTACATTTGAACCTCAATAAAAAAAATTAACCTTTAAAACAAAAACAAAATGGCAGCAGATAAAATTGTAGTGAGCAATCAGGAAACGATTAAGAAAAATCAAGGCGTGATTAAAACCAACCAAGGTGTTATTGTAAGCAATCAGAAAGCGCTAAAAGAAAACCAACGTTCTATTCTTGGCAATCAAAAGGCCATCCTCACCAATCAAAAATCGATTCTAAAGAATCAAAAGACTTTAGATACGATTGTGAAAAACCAGGAAGCAATTTTGAAATTGTTGAAAAAGTAGTTTTTCAATTGAGATCTATCCAACAATAGACCGCCAGAATAAAATTCTTTTTTTTCTGGCGGTTTTTTGTTTTCTTGAAATTCTCCAGGGTAATTGATTCGAATTACATTTGATTAGTTACAATAGTCAACAGAATAGTCATTGTATTTTTTCTCATGGGCAAAAATTTAAATTGCAATGGCCTCCAATCGCTTATAAGCAATATTACCTATATCCTCTAATTTGCTTTAATTCAATTGCAAAAAAAATAACCTGCTCATTATTCTCCTTACCATTTCTCTTTCTCCCATCTGGCACACGCTTGAAAAGTATTCCCGCTTCCGATACTTCTTCATTCTAAATTTTTCTATAGCGCACAGATGAACAACGCTTAAGCCTACACACATTATCCGTGCGAGATGAGAAGTTAAATGATATCATTCCTGGAAATACGCATTCGTTCCTTTTTTGATGGTGCGGGCTAAAACATATACTTGTGAACTGAGCACTGCTAGGAATGCGTATCCAAAGGTATAGATACCGCTATGGGTTATGAACCAGGCCAGAACAGGAGAAATGAGCATGAGCAGCGCAATGGCATACAGCGCATAGATGATTGCGTACCGGATTGCTTTAACCGGTATGTAATACCAGGTCTCCTGAAACTCCATCGTTGTTCTCTGAAATTCTTCATAGCGCTTTCGTGCATATTGTCTTGCTCTTTCGCGTCTTTGTTCCTCCGCATCGATAACCGGCTCCTCATATTCAAATGTCATTGGTCTTACGTACTGCTTTTCGATAAGATATTCATATGCTTCCGTGATCTCCACGAATCGTTCTTCGGCATCTTGTGCCGGATTAATGTCGGGATGATATTTTCTTGCAAGCCTGCGATAGGCTTTCTTTATCTCCGCATCCGAAGCTGTTGAATTCAGCTCAAGAACTTTATAGTAATGCTCCATCGTAGCAAAGATAATTGAACATCAATGATCCTCAACGCTTATGGATAAGATGTGGTGTGCCTGGTAAATGTCTTATCGTCCATGGTCTTCACTTCTCTAGGTTATTATCTCATTTCGTGGTAAATTCATCATCCACTTTTCAAACCACAATACTTCATTTGAAAACCGATCCCTATCTCATCTCCGAATCTACCATCAAGGAGCCGCCCAAAACATTTCTGCATAGTCTCAAATTTCTGGGCCCAGGTTTTATTCTCTCCGCATCTATTGTTGGCTCCGGTGAGTTGATTGCAACAACAGTGCTGGGTGCGAGGGCTGGGTTTGCAGCGCTTTGGATTATTATCATCAGCTGCCTCGCAAAAGTGGCGGTGCAACTTGAGTTTGGAAAGCATGCGATACTTACGGGCGAGACAGCGATGCAGGCGTTCAATAAACTTCCAGGTCCAAAATTCGGAAAGGGCAGATGGACTGTCTGGTTAGTGTTTGTTGCTGCGCTTCTTAAGATTGTTCAGGTTGGAGGGATACTTGGCGGTACCGTTGTTGTACTGAACATGTTGTATTCAGGGTTCTCTATTTTTACATGGACTGTTATTACTGCCTTATCTGTTTCAATACTGATCTACAAAGGTAAATATAGTATGGTGGAGAAACTTTCGTTATTCATGATACTGATGTTTACGATGCTTACCGTTACGTCTCTATTCTCGGTGCAGTTCACTGCTTATCGATTTTCATTGCACGATGTATTTAGTGGTCTTACGTTTAATCTATCGGGAGAGGTTGTCACGATCGCCATCGGTGCGTTTGGCATTACCGGTGTGGCGAGTGATGAGATCATCGCGTATAATTATTGGTGCATTGAAAAAGGATATGCCGCGTATACAGGTCCTCCAAATAATAGTGGCGCGTGGCAGAATCGCGCACAAGGATGGATCAAGGTGATGTATCTCGATGCTTCGGTGGCAATGATTATTTATACAACGGTTACGGTATCATTTTATTTATTGGGTGCTGCTGTATTACACAATCACGGAGCGGTCCCCGAAGGAAACCAGCTGATTGAAACGCTGGCCCTTATCTACACCCGATCCCTTGGTCCTGGAATAATGATCGCGTATCTGGTTGGAGCATTCTTTGTCTTATACTCAAGCCTCTTTGCAAGTCTGGCGGCATGGACCCGTTTGTTCACCGATATATTTGGGCAGATGGAATGGATGGATTTTTTTGATTTTGCATTGCGCAGTAAAGTGATTGCAATATTGTCATGGATATTTCCGGTGACCTGGAGCGCTGCATACCTTTTTATTAAGCTACCGGTGCTAATGGTTCTTTCGGGAGGAATTGTCGGATCATTTCTGCTTTTTATTGTTGTGTTTGCTGCACTGCATTTTAAGTATGTTCGGGGATCATTTATCAAACCCGGTTTGCTCTATAACATTGCATTTTGGATCAGCGTTGTTTCCATTGTGTGCGTTGGCGTTTATGGAGTGGTGAAGGTTTTGTTTTAGTTACACAGATAGAGGAAAAAGATATTTGAAGTGTAAAATTGATTTTCACATTTTTACTCATTCCTCGATTGCCTCAATACGGTATGACTTTGTTGGATTTCCAGGGAACTTCTTGTCTGTTAAATTGGGGTCATCTTCAATCTGGCCTGTCGGCTCTACTATATAAATTTTACCGGGTCCTTCACCCAAGGCAAGTTCAGCTCCCCAAATAGCAGCATCCAAGGTAGCGGTTAGATATACATAGGAAGCCTTCTTCCTCTTACCATAGTTTGAATTAAGGCCAGATTCAATCAGGTCTCCCTGTTTCAGATTGGCCTTAGTGCCATGATAGAACTTCTGTGAAGTCAGGTCGTGGTTAGACTCGGTTGACTTGTCTTCCGTTCTGTTTGTTTTCATTGTCTTTATATTAATTGTGAATTTCTTTACGTGTCCGTTTTGTTGTTCGTTGCGGTGACCGCTAACAATTGCATAAAGCAATATCTTCTGTTCTACCCTAACTTAAAACCGATGGAAAACAGGTGCGCGCCTGCTGTGATCGTTGCCTGGCTGCTCTTAGTTAAAGAAAGGATAAAGTTCGGCACCCATTCCGATTCATAATTTTTTCAATTTCTTCTTTTTCATTTGTCTGTCTCCCCATGCCATTAAGTTTTTAATAGACGGAATTAATTCATCTCCTAATTCAGTCAAAGTATATTCTACTTTTGGTGGTACTTCATTATATACTTTTCGATTTATCAATGTATCATCTTCCAATTCACGTAATGTTTGCGTAAGCATTTTGGTAGTGATGTCCGGGAGTGTTCTTTTAAGTTCACCATAACGAAGCACTTGATTACGATGAACATGCCATAAAACTCTGGCTTTATATTTCCCGCCAATTCTTCTAAAGGCATAGTCCACCGGGCACATTGCAATTTCTTTTTCCTTTTTAGTCATTTTTAATTAGTTGATAATCATCACTAGAATACTTTTAGTACGTAGGGCACCAATTGGTACATACTTGCCATAAGTATGTATATACTTCAATTTTACTGAAAAATTATCAAATGAATACAAACGATAAACACAAAAGAGCCTTTTTGATATGGCTTGCCATCTATCCTCTGATAACCATTTTGTTCTTTTTAATGGGTGATTCCTTGTCCGTGTATCCACTGGTTATACGAACGTTTATACTTACCGTCATCGCGGTACCAATAGTCTTCTATGTCATTCTACCTTTCTACAACAGCTTATTCAAACAATGGTTAAATCAAAACAAATAACAAAAATGAAAAGAACTCTTTCATCATTAGTAACAGTGTGCCTGATCATTGGTACCACAACAAATTCAATTAGTCAAACAAAAAATCAAAAATCAAAAACAATGGAAACAGTCGCAAAAAAACAAAGTAAAGAAGTTGTGCAAGATTTTTTTACAGCCTTCGGAAATGGAGACTTTAATGGTGTCATTAATTCTTTTCACGACAGCTGTACAGTTATTGCCATCCGTGATTCTTCACGAAGCGGTAATCAAATTTACGGAACGTATAAAGGGAAAGATGGCGCGAAAACATTTCTCTCTAATTTGGGAGCAGCTTTTGAAACTAAAGCATTCACAATCGAAAATATAATGGGCGAAGGAAATGTGTCTTTTGCGAATGGAAGTTTTACGCATGTAGTAAAGTCAACCGGAAAATCTTTTCAAAGTGATTGGGCTTTGATGTGTGTAATAAAAGATGATAAGATCGTTGAGTATCATTTTTATGAAGATTCAGAGAAGTTTTCAGAAGCAAACAAATAATGAGCAGAGCGTCAGTTGTATCCGGGAAGTCCGAAGACTGCAACAAAGTAGGCACAAGTATGCTATCGCTTCAATCCACACTGGACGACTTGCGCCAGTCGGTTAGGATTTATGCAATACTTTTTTTTAATCTGCGTTGTACTCATAACTTTATACAATAACTAAACATGTTAATCCTATGGAAAGAATTAAAAAAAATGTTGTTCTCTTACTGCTAGTCTGTTTTGCTTCCTGTGTCGATCAGGAAATGACGCCTTCCAAAACTCAATTAAACCTGGGCGGAAATTCTATCAGTCAACCATCCGTTCAACCATTAGTTGTTGATGTAGAAGCGGACCCGACTCAAGGATGTTTTACCGGAGATGTTGAGTGGGTAGAAGAAGGTGGTATTGTATATGGCGTCATCGTTACCTACGAGCCTGTGGAATGTCCCGGATCAGGAGGCTCTGGCCAGGTTGGTGGGTCAACCTGTTATATAGCATTTCCACAAAACCCTCTTAATGGTCAAAAATACGTTTCAACAAACGCCTGCTCGCCGGGTGCTTATTACTATTCCTGTACCGGTAGCACATGGGTAATTCCTGCGGGTCAACTTTACGGAACACCTCCATCCAATCCTTATAGTGGGCTCCGTTATATGTATGATTATACAAATGCCGAAGGCGCCATTACCTTTATTTACCTGAAGAACACGGGCTCGGCATTCCTTCCCGATGGATGGTACATTGATGCTTATACCGCTTCAAGCACAAAGTGTGCAAATACATCGCCAGTGATACTGGGCACTTTAGCCACCAGTGGTTATACGTTTACTCTTTACAGACCAAGTGGAACAAGTTATTTTTCCTCTGGCAACGTATCGAAAGTCACCATTCAAAACTCTACGCTTACCGTTTCGCGGTATTCACTTCGATATGTTATTGATTCTACTGGCAACTATTACCATGTTGTTGGCTCGATAACATTGAGCAACCACTCATTAATTTCTGTTGACAACGTGATCGGCAGCGCAATCTGATTACAAGCGGGTCGCTTTATAAAGCGACCCGCTTAATTCCTTTTCGTAAACGGGCGCAATCTTTGTTCTGTGATTGATCTATGAGGACACAGCCAAAGAAAAGGTTAAAATAACAAATGGTAGCCTTTTCATTTTAATTTTCGCTTGGGTAATAAGGCCCACCTGTTTCTCCCCAACCCCATTTGGGCATTGGTTCGTTTTGTGCCATTGGGTTTTCTTTAAGCTGAGAGTTGATAACAGCAAGCCGACTTCCCCACTCAATGTATCCAACAAATGCCGAACGAAATTCCGGATCACTTTTTAAACCCACTTCATCAGCTGTCTGTAGCAAGAGGTGTACCCAACGTTGACGTTTCTCTTCGGTAAGCATTTTGCCAATGTGTTTGCCTATCATTATGGAGTGGCTGCCTTTATCTTCGGTAGTGTAAAGTTTGTCTCCACCAAAAACTTCTGCTACAAAATGAGAAACCTGTTTAACATGTTCAGGTGACATATTTTTAAAAACCTCACCCAATAAATCGTCTTTCAAAACTTTGTCATAAAACTTCGCAAATAAAGTTTCAAAGGTTTTCATATCCCCTGCCCATTCGTAAAGTGTTGGTGTGTCCTTCATTCTTTTATTTAATTTAATTACTTAATAAGATACGCTTTACCGTTCCATGAAACCCAAAACATAATTCAAAAAACTAAAACTGCAATAGTCGTTAAAGAATTTGTAAGCTTTCCTGTCCCAGTATGATTGTAAAAAAACTTCGTCTATGTTTTCTCCAGTCCATTTCCATTCATCTTCCAAGAGTTCCTGTAATTTTAATCAGCTGCTGCTCCTTCTTCGCACATGAAAGCAATAGTGTTGAAAAGAATAACAGGATGAAAAATCTTCTCATAGTCGTTTACGGTTTAGGTCGGGTTGGAAATAAAAAACTCAATGGCTATTGATGCCCTTTTCTAAAGTTATCAAATTCTTTACTAATTCAGGTTTAGTAAGTCTACTCTAATTCAGTTGTAATGAAATACATTCACAAATCCTGTGTAATTTTGATCGTTAAAGATTCCCTATGAAAGCAGTAAAGATTGGTCTGATCCGCGAAGGCAAAACTCCACCGGATAAACGTGTTCCGTTTTCACCCAAGCAGGCAGAAGAAATTCTTCAACGCTTTCCGGATCTGTCTTTGGTGAGTCAACAAAGTAATACACGCTGTTTCAAAGATGAAGAATATACCGAGCTTGATATTCCCGTTGCCACAGAATTGAATGATTGTGATATCATCATGGGGATTAAGGAGGTTCCTCTTGCGAATCTGATTGAGAATAAAACCTATTTATTCTTTTCCCATACCATCAAGAAGCAACCCTACAATAAAAAATTGCTTCAGGAAGTTATCCGAAAAAAAATACGCTTGATTGATTACGAAGTATTACGCGATGTGCATGGCAATCGATTAGTAGCCTTCGGCCGCTTTGCCGGAATTGTTGGTGCATACAACGGGCTCTGGACCTACGGCATGCGTTATAAAAACTTTACACTTCGCAGGGCGCACAAGTGTTTTGATGTAAACGACTTAAAGCTGGAGTTAAGAAAGGTAAATCTGCCACCCGTTAAAATTATTCTCACCGGAGCAGGCCGTGTCGGAAAAGGTTCAATGGAAACACTGGACAGTGCTGGGATTCGAAAGGTAAGTCCACATGATTTTCTTACACGTCAATTTAATGAACCAGTGTATGTTCAATTGAGCAGTGCTGATTATCACATGCGAAAAGAGGGAGGCCATTTCAATCGCGAAGAATTTCATCAACATCCGGAGCGTTACTATTCCATCTTCCATACCTTTTCAAAAGTTGCCGATGTTCTGATGGCAGGTGCATACTGGAATCCAAAAGCGCCAGTTCTTTTCACGCGAGAAGAAATGCAGTCCCCTGATTTTAAAATTAAAATCATTGCCGACATCACCTGCGATATCGAAGGATCTATTCCAAGCACGAAGAGAGCCAGCTCAATAGCAGATCCTATTTATGATTATGATCCTGCAACGGATTCTGTTCAACTAGCATTAGACAATCCAAAATGCATCACGGTAATGGCTGTTGATAATTTGCCTTGTGAATTACCACGAAGCGCCTCTGAAGAATTTGGTCGCGATTTAATTGATCGCATCCTACCGTGTTTATTCATCGCTGATCCTGAGAAAATTATTGAACGCGGAACCATTGCATCAAATGGAATGCTTACTTCTCACTTTGAATATTTAAGCGATTACATTGCTTAGGTATATTTTTGTTTTTAGAACAGCCCTGCCAACAAAGGAAGAAAGAAGATTGCATCACCTAAAATTCTATAGCGTTCGTTCTGGGCAAAATAGGAATGAAAATAGACCATGATAAACAGCAGGATATTCATTCCTAAAAAAATTGCCGTTTCAATATGAAATGAAAAAGCGATAATGCAAAGTGTGATGGATAGAATGAAAAGAAAGTAAATAAAAATCTGGCTGGTCTTCTTTCCGAATATTGTTACAAATGAAATGCGCTTGTCTTGAACATCATTTTCATAATCAAACCAGGAAAAGATAATCAGGTTTAAGAAAGCAATTAAGCAGAATTGTACAATCACTATCCAGCGCCAATCGTTCCAAAACATTTCTGTATTCGACATTGCTGGCAGCAGAACTCCCGCTGTGTATACAACGGCTACAAAGACTTCTTTCAGAAATTTCAAGCTGTGTTGAATTAACAAATACAGAATCACCAAAACAACCAACACAATGCCTGTGATTAGCGCTGGTCTTCTGATAAAGAAAAGCAGAACAGCGTTAATGCAAGCAGTAACGATAACCAAAATTGAAAGTAATTGAAAATGCTGTTGATGAAACCGATGTCGATTTGTCGTTGCTGATGTATTTATCTTTTTAGCATCCAGTAAATGATCAGCCGTGTAAATAATCCAAACCGAAAGGCCAAGGGAAATGAGACTGTAGATTGTTATATCGGCATGAAGAATGTGCGCAAAGAAAACGCCAGAGCATACCGCTCCAAATGCTACATCAATACTCAAAATATTGAGCAGCCGATAAAATCGTAATACTTTCTGCAGTATGTCCATAAAACAAAAAAGTCCCCCGATTACTCAGAGGACTTCAAGTTATGAAGAATAATATTATGCTGACTTTAATGCTTCTGCACCGCCAACAATTTCGAGAATCTCTTTTGTAATAGCCGCCTGACGTGTTCTGTTGTATGTCAAACGAAGTGCTTTTAATAATTCACCTGCGTTTTCAGTTGCCTTGTCCATGGCCGTCATACGTGCTCCATTTTCGGAAGCATTAGAATCTAAAAATGCTTTGAACAATTGCACCTTCAATGACTTTGGTATTAGACCTGTTAGTATTTCTTCCTGATCCGGTTGATAGATATAATCCACTGGATTAGAATTTATGCTTGTTGGTTTTGGAGGAAGGATCGGAAGGAATTGCTCGGTGCGTAGAATTTGTGTGGCAACGTTTTTAAATTCGTTATACACAATCTCTACCTTATCATACTTTCCAGCACGGTATGCATCGACAATATATTCTGAAACTTTAGAAGCATTTTCGAAAGAGAGTCTTCCAAAAAGATCAGAGAACCCACTTGCCATTTTTAATTTACGCTTTCCAAAAACTTCAAACGCTTTGCGACCAATCGGAAGAACGGTAACATTACCTTTGCTTTCCTGCTCAGAATATTGCTCTGCGATCAATCTGCCAACACCTTTAAAAACGTTACTGTTAAAAGATCCGCAAAGTCCACGATCTGAACTCACCACAACGATCAAAATATTTTTCTCTTCCCGAACCTGGCTGTACCAGTTATCTCCATCTCCTGATGTTTGCGCAGCAGAAAGGTTTTGCAACATCTCATTCAGCTTAGTGGCAAAAGGACGAATCTGCGTGATGCGCTCTTGTGACTTACGCAACTTGGCAGCCGCCACCATCTTCATGGCTTTGGTGATTTGCTGTGTACTCACAACTGATGTAATTCTACTCTTTACTTCCTTTAAGCTTGGCATACTGGTATGCTGGTGAAAAGTTAATCGTTATCCGTTAATACTTTTGGCCCTGCTATTTCGCAGGGGTTATCCGGGAAATACACTTACTACACTGCGTACTTCTTTGATAAGTCAAGTGCTGTTGCTTTCAAGATGGCAACATCACCATCTTCAAATTTACCGGCACGGAAATTATCCAATACTTTCGGATTCGTAGCACGCAAAAGTCCTAAGAATTCTTTTTCAAATTCTCTTACTCTTACAACGGGTACTGTATCCATAAATCCACGAGTTGAAGCCGTGATGATGGCTACTTGCTCTTCTACAGGAACTGGAGCAAACTGCGCTTGCTTTAATATCTCGGTGTTTCTTCTTCCGCGTTCGATCGTCAATTTTGTTGCCGCATCAAGATCAGAACCGAATTTAGAGAAGGCCTCCAATTCACGGAACTGCGCCTGATCCAACTTCAATGTACCGGCAACTTTCTTCATTGACTTAATCTGTGCAGACCCCCCCACACGTGATACCGAGATACCCACGTTAATCGCAGGACGGATACCTGAGTTGAACAAGTTCGTCTCTAAGAATATCTGACCATCCGTAATAGAAATTACGTTCGTTGGAATATAAGCTGATACGTCACCAGCTTGTGTTTCAATAATTGGAAGAGCTGTTAATGATCCACCACCTTTCACCAAATGTTTGATAGACTCAGGTAGGTCATTCATGTTCTTCGCGATACCATCGTTGTTGATGATCTTCGCAGCTCTTTCAAGCAAACGAGAGTGAAGATAAAATACGTCACCAGGATAAGCCTCACGTCCAGGAGGTCTTCTTAACAACAAAGACACTTCACGGTATGCAACCGCTTGTTTTGATAAGTCATCATAAACAACCAATGCTGGTCTACCGGTGTCACGGAAAAATTCTCCGATCGCTGCACCTGTAAAGGGAGCAAAGAATTGTAGCGGAGCTGGATCAGCAGCAGATGCTGATACAATCACAGTGTAAGGAAGTGCACCCGCCTTTTCAAATTCAGCTGCAACACTCGCTACAGTAGAAGCCTTTTGACCGATGGCTACATATATACAAAATACAGGTTGTCCTTTTTCGTAGAATTCTTTTTGGTTGATGATGGTATCAATCGCCACAGCAGTCTTACCTGTCTGACGATCACCAATGATCAACTCACGCTGACCACGACCTACTGGGATCATTGAGTCAATCGCTTTGATACCAGTTTGAAGCGGTTCATTTACCGGCTGACGGAAAATAACTCCAGGAGCTTTTCTTTCCAATGGCATTTCGTAAAGCTGGCCGCTGATAGGTCCTTTCCCATCGATCGGCTCACCAAGGGTATCAACAACACGGCCTAACATTCCATCTCCTACTTTAATAGAAGCGATCTTACCGGTACGCTTTACAGTATCACCTTCGCGGATACCTTTTGAGTCACCAAACAATACGGCTCCTACGTTATCTTCTTCCAGATTAAGTACAAGCGCTTTAAGTCCGTTCTCAAACTCCAACAACTCACCGGCTTGCGCTTGTGTAAGCCCGTAGATACGTGCCACACCGTCACCAACGGCTAGTACAGTTCCTACTTCTTCCAGTTGTGCTTCCGTGCGTGATTGTGAAAGTTGTTCGCGTAAAATCGCGGATACTTCTTCTGCTCTTATTTCTGCCATGATATCGTTTATTATTCGAGAGTTATATGCTTAAAATTCTTTGATGTATGGGTTCTGACTGAAGTTCACACGAAGTGACTTCAGTTTGTTTTTGATAGAGGCATCGATTTGCTTGTCGCCTACATTCAACACAAAACCACCAATCATTTCTTTATCAATCTTCTCAATCAATTCAATTGAGTCGCGACTGGTTAAAGTCTTGGCCATTTTTTCGAATTCAGCTTTCAATGCCGGATCCAGTTTCGTGGTAGTGGTAACTGTTGCTTTACTTACATTCTTAAATTTGTTGTAAGCATTATGGAATTCTTTCGCGATACCCGGTAATAAAGGTTCACGATTCTTTTGTGTAATAATATCGAAGATTGATAAGGTAAGCGCGTTCACTTTGCCCTTGAAAATAGTCTGAAGAATTTCGCGTTTCTTATCGTGCTTAATAATCGGGCTGTTCAACATCAACACGAAGTCGTGGTTGCTTTCACAAACAGCAGAAAACATCAGCATGTCGCTGTGCACTTGATCCAATACCTTCTTCTCTACTGCAAGATCAAGAAGTGCTTTTACATAACGCGAAGCTGCCCGTATGTCTGCCATCTTAGTTGATCTTTACGTCTTTGATGTAACCTTCAACCAATTCTTTCTGTGCACTATCATTCGCTAAATTCTTCTTCATCAACTTCTCAGCAATATCCAGAGAGAACATTGCAACTTGAATTTTCACTTCCTTCAAAGCGGCTTGTTTCTCAATATTGATTGCTGCACGAGCATCTGAAATAATTTTGTCAGCCGCTTTCTTTGCTTCGCCCACGGCTTCTTCTCTTAAGCGATTAGAAGCTTCACGAGCTTGTGCCAACATCTTGTCGCGTTCTTCACGTGCTTCTTTCAACAACTTCTCGTTATCTGATTTTAGTTGTGACATCTCGAGACGCGCTTTCTCAGCGGTATCAAGAGCACTTTGAATGGATTGCTCTCTTTCTTTTAAAGAAGCTAAAATTGGTTTCCATGCCAGTGCTTTTAGCAGGAAGAATAATCCTACGAAGACGATGAATTGCCAAATAATTAATCCTGTGCCGGGGGTGAGAAGTTCCATGATCTATAAATTAATCTGGTGTTGTTTCAAATAAAAAAACTTGCCCAGCCAAGTGCCTAAGGCAAGTTTTAAAGAGTTTAGCCTCCGAAAGAAATCAAAAGGCAAATTACAAGAGCGAAGAGCGCTGCCACCTCAATAAGAGCGGCAATGATCAACATCGCACCTTGAATTTTACCAGATGCTTCCGGCTGACGAGCCATACCTTCCATTGCAGAGCCACCGATTTTACCAATACCGATTCCAGCGCCAATTGCAGCTAGACCAGCACCGATACCAGCGCCCATAATTGCAAATCCGTCTAATAAAAGTGTTCCTAACATAGTGTTAAGTATTTAAGTGTGAAAAAGCCCCACGACAAATTCGAGGGGATATCTTAGTCAGATTAATGATGATCGTGATCAGCAGTAGCCATACCAATGTACAATGCTGTGAACAGCGTAAATACATAAGCCTGAATACCGGCAACCAACAATTCAATTAAACTGATAAACAATACGATTATAGAAGATCCGAACCCAACCCAGATCCTTCCGAAAATAAATGTCAATGCTATTAAACTCAGTAGTACAATGTGCCCTGCAGTGATCGCCACAAAAAGACGAACGGTAAGCGAAATCGGCTTAGTGAAAATACCTATGATTTCAACTGGAAGAATAACCAATCGCAATGGAAGCGGAACACCTGGTGTCCAGAAAATGTGAGACCAATATGCTTTGTTACCATTTACATTGGTGATAATAAACGTCAACACTGCGAGTGTCAATGTTACAGCTATATTTCCTGTCAAATTTCCTGCACCCGGTAAAAGACCCAATAAGTTTCCAAAGAGTATAAAGAAGAATAATGTCAACAAGTAAGGAAGAAACTTCTCATAGTTATGACCTATGTTTGGTTTCACGATTTCATCGCGCACAAACATAATGATCGGTTCGATAAACGATTGAATTCCACTTGGTGCAGCACCCTTGTTCTTTTTATATCCTTTCGCTACCGCTATGAATACAAGCACCATAATTGTGGCGTTGATTAAAAGCATGGCTACGTTTTTAGTAATCGAAATATCCAAAACAGCTTTACCTGAATCGGCTAATGTAATGTGATTGTGTTCGAGTTTGTAACCATTGTAATCAACAACATTATGGTGCTCACCATAAAAGTTGTGAGAAGAGAAAATATCAAGACGTTTTTCAGAAGAATAAACAATCACCGGAAGGTAGATTGTGCCATAGTGACCATCCCATAAATGCCAGATGTGATCATCCATTACGTGATGGAGAATAACCTCACTCGGATTGAAGGCTTTTTCTTCAGCAGAATGCGATTCTGTAGGCTCTTGCTCCGCAGCAAAAAGACCCATTGGAAGCGCGCAAAGCAGTATGATTAGAACTGAGGAAATTCGCTTTAAAGAGCTGAGAAACACGGTCATTCGGGCTTATTTCAAGGTTTTTAAAATCCGAGCGCAAAGGTATTAATTCCACCCCCAGAAAAAAATCTTTTAAAATTTTTTTGCCTTATTTAAGTAGTGTGATCGCGATTGGTTTTTCGAAACAGAAAGGCAATTTCAAGTGCGGTGAAAATGAAATAGCAGATCATGAAAAAGACGATATTATATGTTGCTCCGACCCGATCTTTCAGAACAATAAAAAAGGCGTAAGCACCAAATGCCAATATTTTTACAACCATCATGAACAAGTAAAATTGCACAAACATTTCAGGCTTGTTGATGCGATAGAGGTATCGAAACATTAACCCGGTACCGAAGGTGAGGAAAATGAGGGTTTGATAGAAGAAGCTGGGAAATTTTGCAATCCACAACAGTTCGTGCGCCATCCAAACCAGGCCCCCAATGAGCAAAGCCGAAGAAAGAAGCACAACAAAAAAACGGATCACGGATTGTCTTGCTTTACAGATTTATAGACCTGATACATCATTCCGCCAAAAGCTGAAAATCCAAACAAAAGCATGAAGGCTGGGAATTTAAGCGTGAGGTAGTTATCTAATAGATAGCCCAGCCAGCCCATAAAAAACATAGCGCCCAACAACTGAATGGCAAGGCTGCTATACTTTAAATAGCTATTGGTGGTATTAGACGGTTTTAGCTTCTTGTTCTGTGAGGGATCTGCTGAGGCCATTATCGCCTATTTTTATGTCCTTAATGGTTGCTCCCATTTTACAACTTCCGTTGAAAACAGCTCCTGGTTCTACTACCAATTTGCCCGTGATAATATCACCATTAACAACTGCTGTTGCTTTGAGTACGAGTAATTCAGCAACTTCTAATTTACCTTTTACTTCGCCTTCAATATCGGCATTCAATGCAATAATGTTTCCCTGCACATGTGATGAGTGACCAAGTGCAACTTTTGATTTTGATTTTACATTGCCCGTTACCTTACCTTCAATGCGTATGTTGCCGTAGGTTTCGATATTGCCTTCAAGGAAAGTTCCCTTTCCAATGGTGTTGCTTGAGTTGCTAATCTCTTCCGCTGCGCGTTTTTGTTCTTTCGTGTTCAGCATGACGTTTCTGGTTTAAAAGGTTACGAATTCTTCCGGATTAAGCGAGTTGCCATTGAACCACAATTCAAAGTGAAGATGTGGGCCATTGGTGAGTTCCCCGCTGTTGCCAACTATAGAAATGATTTCGCCTCCGCTCACAAAAGTACCAACTTTTTTCATGAGTTGTGCATTGTGCTTATAAGCGGAGATCAGATTGCCCCGATGTTGCACCATAATGACGTATCCGGAGTCTTGTGTCCATGAAGAGAATATCACCGTTCCATCCGCAATACATTTTATTGGCTCATTTACTTTGGCAACAATATCAACGCCAAGGTGACCTTTCTTCACATTATATGAATCAGACACAAATCCTCCCAAAGGGGAATAGAAAAAAGTCTCTTGCAACTCTCGATACTTTGAATTGGTAAGGGTAATCAATGATAAATCTGATTTTTCAAACTCTTTGCGAAAAGTTGAATCCTTCTTTGTTGGTTTTAGGTTTGTTGGCTTCGTTAAAACCTGACCTTCTCCTCCCTTAATTCCTTCCGATGGATTTTGTATTGATCCTGTATCACCACTTAAAATTTGTTGCAGGTTAAGAATAAACTGACTCTTTTGTTCATCGGCTGTACTAAGTGAATCTACTCGTTGGCCAAGTGCAAGCAGTTGCTGGTTCAACACCATTTGTTCATACTTCGGATCAAACCATTTTTCGAGCACGGTTTTCACCATAAAAAGACTGAGCACAAAAATGGTGGCAAACAGAATAACTGAAAAAAGAATTACTTTCGAGTAGGTAAACCCGGCACTGGTTTTCTCAGCGAAGTTCTCTTCGTTGCGGATGATAAGCTGATACCGCGTGGTTAACCAATTTGATACTGTTTTTTTTGGTTTCAATATATTCCGCTTTTTTGCACAAAATTAGATATTCTGGCTTACGAAAATATGGAATGTAGGTTTTTTGCGTTTTACCTTGACAAATCGAATTAGCTTGAAAAGCTGCTGTACATCCATCGTCATCTTGTTTTTTCTCGTCATGTTGAACGGATGCTCGTCCGAAAAAAAAACATGGACGAGCAAGGCGTATCATAATACCACATCACACTTCAATGGATATTACTATGCGAATGAGGAAATCCAGAAAATTGAAAGTACAATCTGGTCGAGCCTTCGAGATGATTACAACAAAATCCTTCGACTTTATCCTGCATTAGATTCAGGTCTTGCTAAAGGCTATGATAAAGAAGTACAAGAAGTTGTAAAGATGGCTTCGATTGCCATTCAACGCCACCCCAATAGTAAATGGGTTGACGATAGCTACATTCTTGTGGGGAAGGCAAGGCTTTACAGTTTAGATTGGGGCAATGCAATTCAGACATTCAAATTCGTAAATGGTAAAAGTAAAGACCCAGACGCCCGGCATAGGGCAATCATTACCCTGATTCGAACTTTCACCGAGCACAAAGAATTTAACAATGCGCAAGCAGCCATCGACTTTATACAAAAAGAAGAGTTAAGCAAAGCAAATCAGAAATATCTCGCGCTGGAAAAAGCGTACCTCTATCAAGTGCTGCAAGATTATGATAACATGGTTCGTAACCTGACTACCGCTACACCCATGCTTCGAAAAAAGGACAGACCTGGAAGAATTTATTTTATTATCGGACAGGTCTATCAAAAATTAGGGTTCGAAGCTGAGGCCTATAATTTCTATAAAAAATGTTTAAGTACTAATCCTGAATATGAAGTTGATTTTTATGCACGACTTTACTTAGCACAGGTAACAGAAATTTCGAGAAGCCGAAGTGTAAACACGGCACGTAAGTCTTTTAAGAAATTACTGAAAGACTCTAAGAATAAAGAGTTCAAGGACAAAATATATTATGAGATGGGTATGTTCGAACTCAAACAAAAAAATATTAAAGAAGCCATTGGTTATTTAAATACTTCCGTTCGCGAGGGTAACAATAAACTTATAGATGGTGAGGCGTATCTCCGATTAGGCCAGATTTATTATGACACACTTAAAAATTATGAACTGTCGCAAGCATATTATGATAGCGCCATAACATCCTTACCGAAAGATTTTGAAGGTTATGCTGCTATTAAAGCAAGACAGGAGGTATTAAATGATTTCGTGAAACACTTAAAAACTATTCAATGGCAAGATAGTTTGTTGAGAATGTCATTACTCGATTCTGCTTCGCTACATGATCACGTTGACTCTGTTTTTGCTGCCCGGAAAAAACTTGCTGACAGCAAAGCAAGTAAAAAGAAAAAGAAGCAAAGTAATCGCATTGAAATTGAAGCCTCAAACAACACTGCATTTGCTTCAGACAATGAAGAAGGCACAACAGAGGAACCTGTGGATTGGTACTTTGGAAATCCTTCTGCAATGTCCATGGGCCAAACTGAATTTGCGCGAATATGGGGTTCGGTTCCACTAGAAGATAATTGGAGGCGTTCTTTACGATCCGCCTCTACGAATGCCATTTCAAGAACGAATGGTGCGCTTGCAAACACTCCCACTGATAAGCCAGAAGAGGCTGCACCAATAGTAGCGGCTGATCCAGCAAAAGCTGAATATGCCCGGCTCATTTTAGAAATTCCATACTCCGATGGTGCTAAAAAAGAATCACTCAAAAAAATTGAAGATGCTTATTTCAGCCTTGGTGATATTTACTACTTCAAATTATCTGAAACAGATAACGCGATATCATCTTATACTAAATTACTTAGTCGCTTTCCAAAAACAGAATACGAACCAGAAGTGCTCTACAAACTTTATTTAATTTATAAAGACATCGACACGGCAAAGGCGAATCAATATGCAGATATGCTAAAGGGAAAATATCCGGAATCTACCTATGCTAAGATATTGGTTAACCCAAATTATCTTGAAGAATCAAGCCTGGCACTTGAAAAGCAAAAACAGATTTACAAGACTGCTTACGATTATTTCCTCGAGGGAGATTACAAATCTTGCGAAGAAAAATTAAATGAAGCGATGGCGTTAGGCGAAACCCTTTTTACACCCAACATGAAGCTTCTCGCTATCTTGCTCATTGGCAAAACACAAGACATCGATCATTATCAGCTTGCGCTTAGTCAGTTCATCAAGGATTATCCAGAGGGTGATGTTTCTGCTTATGCCAAAAAATTATTGGACGCATCACGTAACCTGATCAGCAGAGAGGAAAAAGAAAAGGGTATTCAGTATATCCGCTCGCTTGAAGAACCGCATTACTTTGTAATCGTTCACAAGAAGAGCGAAAACCTGAGCGACCTTGCATCTGCAACACTTGAAAAATTCAATAAGGCTAATTTTAACGACTTGAAACTTAAAACAAGCAACTTGGTTTTAAATGATGAATATTCCTTAACCTTTGTTGCTGACTTGCCCCGAATAAGTTATGCATTGGAGTATATGATGACGTTCAACGAAAAGCTTGCTACTTTTACCGAACTTCGAAACCATAAATTCAATAGTTTTGTAATTACGAAGGACAATTTCGATATATTTTATAGAACTAAAGGTCTCGATGAGTACATCCAATTCTTTGAAAAAAACTACCCTACAGAAAATCAATAATATCTTTCTATTCCAAAAACCATGGTTTAGAAAAATTGTAAAAGGCATCTGGATCGTTTTCCTTTGTCTTGTTGTCGGCTTTCCACTTTATGTTTACTCCGTAAAGATTGATCTCTTTGGATTATTTGGAGGAATGCCTAGCCTCAAGACTATCGAGAATCCGGAGAACGATTTATCATCCGAGCTCATCTCTTCAGATGGCGTTTCCCTTGGCCGTTATTTCCGATTTAACAGAAGTCAGGTTACTTATGAACATTTATCTCCTGATCTTGTCAACACTTTAATACTGTCAGAAGATCATCGTTTCTATGATCACTCTGGTATGGATTTCTGGGCCTATGTACGAGTACTTTGGGGTATTGTAAAGTTGAACCCTGAAGGTGGCGGTAGTACCATTACACAACAGCTTGCAAAAAATCTTTTCACAAAGAACCAAGAGTTCAGTCTTGACGGACCGATTGCTAAGTTGGGAAATCTGCCTGCCCGTGTTATTCAGAAAACAAAAGAATGGATTATCTCCGCTACGCTCGAACGTAATTTTACAAAAGAGGAAATCATTGCCATGTATCTGAATACAACAGAGTTTAGTAGCAACGCCTATGGAATAAAAGTTGCCGCTGAAACATATTTTGATACGTCAACCGATAGTTTAAATGTTCTCCAATCGGCAGTGTTGGTAGGAATGCTTCAAAACCCATCGTTCTACAATCCGCAACGTCATCCTGAAAATGCTTTTACGAAACGAAATGAAGTGCTGAATAAATTACTCAAGCATCAATATATATCGCGAGCAGAGTACGACTCCATTAAAGTATTGCCTATTACATTGAGCTTTCAAGTTCAAAATCAAAATAAAGGGCTTGCTACTTATTTCAGAAGGGAAATGCAAAATGATTTAATGTTGTGGTGCAAGGAACACAGCTATGATCTTTGGGAGTCTGGTCTTAAAATCTACACGACTGTAGATAGTCGCATGCAACGGTATGCTGAAGAAGCTATGGACGAAAGCATGAGGCCTCAGCAAAAAACATTTGACGATCATTGGAAAGGAAAAAATCCGTGGATAGATGAGCACTGGAATGAGATAAAAGGCTTCCTTCAATCTCGCATTAAACAAACAGATGCGTATCGAAATCTTGTTCGAAAATATGGAGAGGGCGATGATTCTGTTAAGATCATGCTCAATCTGAAAAAACAAATGACCGTGTTCTCATGGAAAGGCGATCGTGATACCTTGTTTAGTTCAATGGATTCTCTCAACTACTATAAACGTTTTCTTCAAGCAGGTTTCATGTCGATGGATGCACAGACCGGTGCAATCAAAGCATGGGTGGGTGGAATCAATCACAAATATTTTAAGTACGATCACGTGCGTCAGGGCACGCGTCAGCCCGGATCTGCATTCAAGCCATTTGTGTATGGAACAGCAATGGAAACAGAATATAGCCCTTGTCAAAAATTTCAGGACGTTTCACCAACATTTGATGTTCCAGGTGGAACGTGGAGTCCACCTAATGCAGAAGGTGACCGAGGTACCGGTGTTTGGTTAACCCTTCGACAAGCGATGGCACAATCAAAGAATTCAATTACGGCACAAGTGCTTCAGCGCGTGGGTGCCGAAAATGTGGTAGGCTTTGCGAAGCGTGTTGGAATTAAAAGTCCGCTTGATGCTGTGCCTGCTCTTTGCTTAGGCGTTAGTGATGTGTCGCTGTATGAAATTGTAGGAGCATACAGCACGTTCGTCAACGAAGGGATACATACACAGCCATATTACCTTACACGTATTGAAGATAAGAACGGGAATGTCATTGAGAATTTCGTTCCGAAAACACAACAAGCCATTAGTGAACAAACTGCATATAAGATGGTGTATATGTTAATGGGGGGTGTTCAGGAAGAAGGAGGAACATCTCGCGGATTAAGTCACGAAGTGAAAGTTGATAATGAAATAGGAGGAAAAACCGGAACAACGAATAATGCTTCTGATGGCTGGTACATGGGCATTACACATAATCTTGTTTCTGGCGCATGGGTTGGTGGTGATGAACGCAGCATACATTATAAACAATGGGATTTGGGCCAGGGATCAAAAACAGCCAGGCCAATATGGGATAAGTTTATGCGCAAGGTTTATGCAGATGCAACTCTTGAATATAAGAAAGGAAGGTTTAAACAACCGGCTAACCTAGATATCAAGCTTGATTGCTCCAGTTACGAAGTGCCCACTGATTCAACTGGAGTTACAGACACACAGGATTGGAATCCAAATTAACTCAATACTTACTTTATGCATGACCTGCTCAAAGAGGTCGTCCAACGCTTACCCGAATCACCTGGCATTTATCGATACTATAATGATGTCGATGAGTTGATCTATGTTGGCAAGGCTAAGAATATTAAGAAGAGAGTTACCAGCTATTTTAATAAGAATACAGGCGTCAATCGCAAAACGTTAAAGCTTGTATCCGAAATAAAACGAATCGAATTTACCGTTGCGAATACAGAGTTTGATGCATTGCTGTTGGAAAATAATTTCATCAAACAGAATCAACCGAAATATAATATTCTATTAAAAGATGATAAGACCTTTCCTTACATCTGCATATTGAAAGAACCTTTCCCTCGAATCATCTATACACGGAAATACATACCCAAACAAGGTGAATACTTTGGCCCCTACTCCAGTGTGGTCGCGATGAAAAATGTATTGGAGCTTGCCCGAAAACTGTATTCCATTCGAACGTGCAATCTCTTACTAAGTCAGAATAATATTCAGCAGAAAAAATTTAAAGTCTGTCTCGAATATCATCTAGGGAATTGCAAAGGCCCATGCGAAGGGCTTCAAGATGAAAAATCATACCTAGAAGAGATTGTACAAGCACGAAATATCCTCAAGGGAAATATCAATGTAGTTATCCAATACTTCTCTGCAGAAATGAAAACGGCAGCCGAGAATATGGAGTTTGAAAAAGCACAGCGTTATAAGCTAAAACTAGAGACCTTGGATCGCTTCCAGGCAAAGTCTCTTGTGGTAAATCGTGACCTTACTAATATCGATGTCTTTACCATTACCAGTTTACCAGAATATGCCTATGTGAATTACCTCCAGGTAAAAGAAGGTTCAATCGTTTTTTCAAAAACAGTTGAAGTAAAAAAGAAATTAGATGAACCTGATGATGAGCTCCTAAGTCTTGCAGTGCAGGAATTGCGTGATCAAGTAAAGAGTAACCACAAAGAGATTTTCAGCAATATTCCGATCACAATTCTTGAAGACGGAATCGAAAATACCATTCCTCAAATTGGAGACAAAAAAAAACTGGTTGCTTTATCCATCAAGAATGCACTTGAATTACGAAAAGAACGAGAGCTCTTTCGGGAAGGGAAAAAATCAAAGCAGAAAGAAACACTGCTCATTCTTCAAAAGGATATGCAGTTACCAACACTGCCTTCCATTATTGAATGCTTTGACAATTCCAATTTACAAGGAACAACCCCAGTTGCATCAATGGTGCGATTTGTGGATGGCAAATCCGATAGAAAGGGATATAGACACTTCAATATTAAAACAGTTGAAGGTCCAAACGATTTTGCTTCCATGAAAGAAATTGTTGGACGCAGGTACAAGAGAATTTTGGAAGAAGCAGGAACTCTTCCTGATTTGATTATTGTCGATGGCGGTAAGGGGCAACTCAGCAGCGCATGCGAAGCTCTTAAAGAATTAAATATTTATGGTCAGATCCCCATTGCCGGCATCGCCAAAAGATTAGAAGAAATCTATTATCCCGAAGATCCATTGCCTTTACATATCAATAAAAAGTCACCCGGCTTACTCCTTCTTCAACAGATACGAGATGAAGCTCATCGATTCGCTATCACCTTTCACAGACAAAAAAGAAGTAAAGGGCAAATAACGACTGAGCTCGATGGCTTGGAGGGAATCGGTAAAAAAACGGCAGAAAAACTTCTTAAAGAATTTAAGTCAGTTAAGAAAATTAAAGAGGCGACCTTAGAAGAACTTGAAAAACTAGTAGGCAAGAAAAAGGCTTTGAGTTTAAAAGGCATAGAATAAAAAAGGAGGCTTTCGGCCTCCTTTTCACAATATTCTTGAATCTTAAAATTCCCACAAGTTGTGTTCTTTCTCCATTAGCATCATCTCGGTCCACTCACGAGCCCAAACACCTTCCTGGTAAGGACGTCCGTTACCTCTATAGGTGTCATCCAAAGTTTCATCATCAGGATTTTGAACTTTGTAAATGCTGCCGTGGAATAAGCGGAGTAGGAAAGCATCTCCAAAGTTTTTATTCTGGGCTGTATTTTGGCGGTTAAACCAAACTGCCTTTTGAATATTATTTCTGAACAATTTTTCCAAGTCTTTATATTTAAACCAACCCAGTGAAATATCTAAAGTTGTCTGCGTTTTTGCGCCTGGAATAATCAACTCTATTGCTTGAATATCATAGTAAAGTCTTGATCTGCGTTTATCGAAGATAATATCCTCCATTAAATGCGCTGTACTGATATCCATAATCAAATATTCAGTTCCGCTACCACTTCTGGTAACAGCCCAGTTTTCGCTTACATCCGCAGGTGTTGCTCCCCGATTATCCTGTAGAGCTCGATAATTTTTACCATTATAGGCAATGATGTCATCTGTAATATAATCAGCTGCTGGATCCCAATTCGGATAAGTTTGAGCTTGTTCCTGAACCAATGCACCTAAAAAATCTTCCTTAGACATTTTAGAAGTAAGGGAATCGCTATTGTAAACATCTGTCAACTCACCTGATTTAACAGCGTCAATTACAAGTTTGCTTATCTCGCCATTTTTAGCAAAGAACCCTTTGTTCTGCTTTTCCCGAAGGTCAATGTTTCTCCAAACCCTAACCTTATAATGCTGCTCATATAAAGCAATCGGATTAAGGGAGTTTGGATTGTATTGAACCTCCAAATCCATAACCTCCTGGGCAAAAACAGCCGAGGTAAAAATGGTCAATGCTACTGCTAAAAATGACTTTTTCATAGTCTAGTTTATCTGAATGAATATGATTCCGCTTGAACCCTTAATATCTACTTTCTCCTCATCGTCTTTAAAGTTTCTTCTCGAAACTTCCTTGATCTCAACTACAATCTTATCACCAGGTCTTGCTTGTCCAATCCATGCGCGAAGATCAGGATTCTCGTTAGTACCTCTCAAACTTTGAACACTTGCTGTTCCTCGTCCAAGAGCGATATCCGCTTTCTTAATTCTGTATCTCGCATCTTTTGGAACTTCTTGTTTGAAGTTCTCCTCTGGCACAGCCTTGATAGTCAAATTACCAAGTTGATTTGCTTTAATACCTGTACGCAAATCTACAGGAGTAGTACCAATATAGGCGATGTATTTAGGTTCCGGGATGTTCTTAACATCAAATGGCTGGTCACCCAGTTTAGTACCCGCATTGCTTACAGAAACCGAAATCTTTCTTTGCTTTGGAATAATTGTTACCATTCCAGGCTTTGCACCCTTAATGATTTCAGCACTCGTAGCAGCGAATGAAGGGTTATAATTTGAGCCTAAAGCAGGCACTTCTATATTGACTGTATTTCCGCAATTCATATAAAGCGTTGGAGCATTTCCTGTTGTTACTCGAATAATGGGTTGAGCAACATAATATTCTATCAAATCTTCAAAGTCCTGACCCTTAACTGTAATTTTTGCTTTAAAGGATTTCTTTGCGATACCCAATTTATCATATCCACCACCTTGAGCGGTGAATTCGACCTTACCCATCTTCACACCACTCTTATCTTCAACGATAGGAAGTTTAGCTCCGTCTTTAAAGAACTCGGATGAAAGAGCTGATGAAGAACCTGTTAAAAACATCTCAGCTTCGTATTTTGCACCAGCCGCAACAGTTGAGGATTTAGCCCGTACCATCGGGATAAACTTATCTAACTTAATCGTTTGAGCTCCCGCATCCTCAGCTAACTTACCGAGCACTCGAGACTCATACTCTAAAATTTCTGTCTCATGCTGAGTCACTGATGCTAATGCAGCAATAACTGGTGTATTTTCAAAGGTAAACACAATGAAACTTTTGCGCACATGATCCTTATCAGAAGCAAAGAACGGAATGTCCTTGGGAGCTTTTGCGATTTTGGGAAGAGGTGGTTGGATATTTGACAGCGCATTCACCTGAATCACATAATCATTCAACAACTTCTCATAATTTTTACCTTCTGGATTTTTTGCATCCATCATCATCGTAGCCACCTTTGAACTATGATCATTAATGAGAGCATCATTCACCTCCTTAGTGTTTGATAGCGCCATCATTTTCAGTTTTAAGGCTTCAATAGAGGCAATCGTAGATTTCGTCAATTCACGAACTTTCTGTGCATTTTGCTTAGCGGTGACAACACTTGCCGCCTGATTTTCACCCGCATCCTTTACGATTGAACTAAGGATTGTCTCACTCTTTTTGTCACCTTCCTTAATCAAATTAGTAAGCGTCTCGTTAATGATTGCAAATTTTTCTAGAACCGCGTTACTTACCTGAAGCGCAAGAAGCGCAGTAAGAACGAGGTACATCATGCCTATCATTTTCTGACGCGGGGTTTCTTTTCCACCTGCCATGATTCTTTTCTTTTAGTTTTTATTGAACGATGAAAATGAAATTCTAGTATTACTACGCTTGTCCGCCACCTTTCATGGCTGTAAGCATACTGCCATAAACCTTGTTAAGAGCACTGAGATTGTCAGAAAGTTTACCAAGTTCGGTTGTAAACTTAGTTGTGTTATCACCAACCTTAGATAAACCTTGCATGGCACCAGTAAGACTTTCGTAGAATTTATTCATGTTTTTCACATGACTATCAGCATCCTTCAGCTCCATTTCATATACTGAGTTTAAAGCAGCTAAATTCTTAGTCACTTTCTGAACTTGAGAGTGATATTCACCAGCATCCTTTGATGCGTCTGACATACTTGATACAGCCTTAATTGCTACATCATATGATTTATTCATTTCAAGAAGTTGTGTCGATGCTTTCTTAACGTTGGCGGCATACTCTGTAGTTGCTACCCCTGCATCAGACAATGTATTCATCTTCTTAGCGGATTCAGCAAGATTGTTTAACCCTTTACCTAAACTATCAAGAAGCTCTGGTCCTATTTTAGCTTTTTCCAGAGAAGCATCTAGCTGCTGAGTGATGGAAGCACCGGTTTTGTTGGAGAGACGTGTCGCAACAGAAGGAGCTTCATAATCTTCACCCAGTTCAGGATAAACCTTAGACCAATCCGGATCCTGATGAGCTGGCTCAAAAGCACTCAAGAAGAAAATAACGGCTTCTGTTGATAAGCCTATAAACAACATTTCGTCAGCACCTTCGAAATGGAGAATTTTAAACAATGCCCCGATAATTACGACTGCTGCACCAATACCATAAACCTTTGGCATTATGGTTTTGTAGAGAAGTTCAACAAATCCGCCTTTTTTCTTGCTCATTTTTCTAATGGTTTAAATTTAGCCTTTGATAATATTTAAAGATAAGTAGAGTTTTCAATTATTAAAATTCCTGACCAGATGAGCGGCCTAAGTGAGTCAATGCACAACGGAAACCAATGTAAGCACGAGTTGAGTCCTTAAACTCATAGGTACGTGTTCCTGTCTCAAGATAATAAGCAACGTCTTTCCAAGATCCTCCTCTTACCACTTTTTTAGGTGGCACCTTAGCATTATATCTGCTGCTTTCAGGATTTGTTCTTTCGTCAATGTATTGCGGATTTAAATCCCAAACCGTTGGAACGGATGCAGGGTTAAAGTCATCTAAGCACCACTCAGAAACATTGCCTGACATATCATATAGTCCATAATCATTAGGGAAATAAGACATCACTTCAGCTGTGTATGCGAATCCATCATCGTAAAAATTACCTCGACCAGGCTTAAAGTTTGCCAACATACATCCCTTTGAATTTCTGATGTATGGATTTCCCCAAGGATACTTTGCCATATCGCGGCCACCACGGGCCGAATATTCCCACTCTGCTTCTGACGGAAGTCGGAACTCAGGCATTGGAAAATCTCCAACACTCTTGCGGAAATCATTCAGGTAAGCTGTTCTCCATTTTCCAAAGAATACAGCAGCGTCCCAGTTAACACCAACAACGGGATAGTTATCATAACCTGGATGCCAGTAGTAATAATCCTGGATTGGATCACCCATATGATGGGCAAAATCTTTTACCCATGAAGTTGTATCTGGGTAATATTTCTGACGGAACGTCTCAGCATCTACAGTTTCAAAGCCTTCAATGCTTCCGTTTTCGACCAAGAAGAAGTTAGTGAATTGTCTGTATTCATTATTTGTGATCTCAGTATCATCCATAAAGAATGAACCAATCGTTACCTGCTTGTTAAAGTTAATCTGGGTAGATGCAGGATCTTCATCAGCTTGCCCCATATGAAATGTTCCGGCAGGGATCGGCACCATTCCGTAAGGAATTGTCATTACCCACCCTTCACGGCCAGGAACACCAACTAACTCACCCTGATCATTGCCTCCTTTACCTCCGCCCATGCCGAGTAAACCACAAGCACTCACCGCAGCACCTGCAAGGATTAAGAGTAATTTTGAAGAAATCGATTTATTCATAACTTTTTTACGAGTTTGTCCTGCTAAAAATTTTTGAGCTTCGAAAGTTAAGGCTATTCACCTTAATTTTCAGAGATACGAATACCAAATTGAATAAAATCTTAAAAAAACCAAAATCATTTACCGGTTAGTGCCTATAGCGAGGGGTTCGAACGACTTTTTTGCCGCTACCCGGATTCACCGGTAACTCATAACTCAGCATTAGCTCCCACGATAAAAATTGCTTGGCATCTTTGTCGATCAAAACGAAGTCAAAAGACGAGCCTAGACGAAGCGACCTATCCTTCATAAAAGCGTATCCAAGTAATAAACTGGCAGCTTCTGATTGTCTAAACGCTAAACCTCCCCAAAGCTTGTCTTTATAGTACGCTATTGTACTCAAATCAAATTGTGTCTTATTAAAGTCAGATCTAACAGCTGTTGAGAAAAGAACCTTAAGGTCAAAATTCATTTCATAATAATAACCTGCTGTTGCGTTAAGATGAGTAGCTAAAGCATTTCTTGTTTTATCTGAGCCAAAATCAAACTCTGAACGCAACAAGTGATTCACCCCAACACCTACATAATATTTTTCTGCCCGGAAAAATGCACCAACACCAAGATCAGGACGGATCTGATCTGTTTTATCCTTCGGTATTTCAGGATCATTTGGATGAAGAGCTCTGTATGCCTTTGCATTAATTGATTGGGCATATATTCCGGCCTTAAGACCCAAACTGAGCTTGGCGTCTTTAATACCTATATGATAGGCATACATACCCTGCGCTTCCAGATTGGTTTGTGGTCCTAACTTGTCGTTCATTACATAAGCGCCAAAACCACTCCTCAATTTGAACATTGGTGTTGTAAAATTTACCATCTGCGTAGATGGTGCACCTCCATCGTCAAAGCTTGCCTGATAGCCTTGCCATTGAGTACGATGAAATGCAGTAAGCTTAGTAACACCTTCAACACCGGCAAATGCAGGTGTAATGTAAAGGTTGTTAAACATGTATTGAGTGAAAAGCGCGTCTTGCTGAGCAAAAACACCCACACTCAAAAGTGTTAACAATAGGGTATAAAAAGTCCTTTTCAGCATTGAGTTTAAAAAATAGAATTTAAAGTAAACGTTTTTTTACGACACAATCAACAATTGCTATTAAAGTGTTGTAAAAAATATTACATTCTAAGATTCAATGAATGAAGTAGTTATTTAATTCCGTTAGCCCTCTTTATATATAATTCAAGTGCACCAGTCATGGAAGGAGCATTGGGAAGTGGGGCTTCGATGTCGAGAATTAAGCCTGCATCACGTACCGCTTTGGCCGTGGTAGGGCCAAAAGCTGCAAGTCTTGTATTGTTCTGTTTAAATTCTGGGAAGTTAACCGAAAGAGAATTTATTCCGGATGGACTGAAGAATGCAAGTATATCATAAAAAACTTCCTTCAGATCAGAAAGGTCTGCTGCAACAGTATGATAAATTATTCCTTCCGTGTAGTTAAAACCGCCATCACGTAAAAAATCAGGAATATCATTCTTCCGAATATCGGAACATGGGAAAAGATATTTTTCGTTCTTATGTTTCTTCAAAATCTCCAACAGATCTTGAGCAGTCTTCAATCCGGTAAAGATTTTTCGCTTGCGGATAACGATGTATTTCTGAAGATAATTAGACGTTTGCTCAGAGATACAAAAGTATTTCATATCCGCTGGCATCTCAATTTTGAGTTCTTGGCAGATGTGAAAGAAATGATCTACTGCATTTCTGCTGGTGAAAATGATGGCCGTGTGATTGAGAATATCAATCTTTTGCTTTCTGAATTCTTTAACCGGAACAGGCTCCACTTGAATGAATGGCCTGAAATCAATTTTAAGATTATACTTTTCAGCAAGTTTTAAATAGGGAGAGTTTGGATCAGCTGGGGCTTCTTGGGTAACCAGAATACTCTTCACTTTGCGCATCCTGTCTGTAACAATTTCACTCATATCAACACGTAACGAATTCAGGCTTATTAATAAAGTAAGTTAATCGTTAATAGAAAGGGTATCAATTCTGTGGCACAAAGGTAGGAAAATAAATGAAACATTGATCGGCTATTGCGTGTCATCAATTTTAAAAAAATTAAAATCATCCAGCCGACAAGAATCCAGGCAACAAAAACAAACAGAGTCGCCAAAAAACCTTTTCCCTGTCCATGACTAATAAAATATATGAAAAGAATTACGGTAAGTGTTCCAAAAATGACCAACAACAGCCTCACCCAATTAAAAAAATGAATTCCCATCAAATCGGAATAGCCAAATAAAAAGGTGGCCACAAACACAATCAAGATCTTTAAAAAGAAAAATCCCAGTATTATCAGACTTAATTGAAGCCATTGTAGAAGTGCTGAAGAAAATGTATTGGCATAAAATGCTGTGGCCAGCGAATACTGAGTGGGTATAAAATGAAAGATGATAATGAGATAATAACCTATAATCAAACTACAAAAACAATAGAATAATATACTGGTGCTACTTGTAATACGTGAGTACACCTGTTTGTCATCTCCCTCGCGAAGGGAAAATATTTTAGTAACAGAAAAATAATCCGTGGCTAATTTGGGGTTAAGCTGTATGATGACAATCAACATCATTAATAGAATGAGCATTCCAGCAATTACGAAATCGCGAAACGATGAAAATGAAATAGGTATTAAATCGGATGATGAAACTACTGTACGTGATAAAATTCCAGTGGTTAATCCTCCGTCAATACCATTCTCCTGGTAAATCCCGATCAGTAGATCAGGAGTATTGAATAATGATTGAAGGCTGTCTACTGATAAAACGATTTTTGTCTCCGAAAGATAAATTAGTTGGGCATTGACAAATAGAGCAAATGATTCAGTACTTTCTATTATCAAACTATCGCTCGAAAACTTAGATACTTCCATCCAAAAATAAACAGACTTAGTCTCTTCCTCGTTTTCGTTGAAAGGCCTGTACACATCGCTCTCGTAAATCAACCAGTCATTACGAAAATCCTTCTTCAACGTAAGCTCCTGGGCTTGTGACGTAATGACAAGGGACAAAAAAAAGAAAATGAATGCTTTCGCAGGGGTAAGTCGCGTCATGTGGGTGCAAAAATATCAGAATATGGGCTTATATCCGAAATGCAACTAAGTTTGTCGCTAATATGGCTGGTCTTTATTTACATATTCCGTTTTGCAAGCAGGCTTGTCATTACTGTGATTTCCATTTTAGTACCAACCAGGAGAAAAAGTCAGAGATTATCCATGCCTTTGTGCGGGAAATCGAGCTTCAAAAAGATTATTTGAATGATGAGCCTATAAACACAATATATTTTGGAGGAGGGACTCCTTCTTTACTATCATCTGAAGAACTGAGGTCATTGATGAACGCAATCCAAAAATATTTTTCTGTTTCACCGTCATCTGAAATTACGCTGGAAGCAAATCCAGACGACCTGACAAAAGAAAAACTACTACTATTAAAGGAGTCAGGGATAAACCGATTAAGCATTGGCATTCAATCTTTCGATGATGAGGTGCTGCAGTTTCTGAACAGGGCTCATGATTCAATGGCAGCAGAAAACTGCGTTGAACTTGCACGTAAGGCTGGCTTTGACAACATCAGTATTGATTTGATCTACGCAATTCCAAATCAGAACCACAGGGCTTGGGCAAAAAACATTGAACGAGGTTTAGATTTGAAACCAAATCACATTTCATCTTACTCGCTAACGATAGAAGAGAAAACTGCCTTTGGCCGCTGGGCTGCTAGCGGAAAATTAAAGGTAATGAATGATGAGTTTGCGGCAGCTCAACTAATTACGTTGGTTGATAAACTGGAAGAGAATGGGTTTGAACAATACGAAGTTTCAAACTTCGCCTTGCCTGGATTTCAATCGCAGCATAATAGTAGTTATTGGAAACAACAGAAATATCTGGGCATTGGTCCAAGTGCTCACTCTTATAATGGATTAAGTCGGCAGTTTAACATCAGCAACAATCATCTTTATCTTAAATCGATCGAAAAGAATAGTGTTCCGGCAACGTTAGAGGTACTTACGCAGGTCGAAATGATAAATGATTATTTGTTGACGACTTTGCGCACATCGTGGGGTGCCAACCTGACGACTCTGGAAAAGGATTTCAGTTTTAATTTAATGCATGATCATAAATCATACATTAATTCATTAGTCACAAAAGGGTTAGCTCAAATTGAAAATGGAAATCTTATTTTAACCAAACCAGGAAAATTGTTTGCCGACAAGATCGCTTCTGATTTATTTGTGGTCACTTCGTGATCGCTAAAAGAAGTTTTGTATTTTTCGTTTCCGTCTATAATGCATGAAATCAAAAGAAGAAAAGAAGGTATATATGTTGCTCAAGTCGGTAATCTTTCATTATCACGGCTTGGATGACGCTGAGAAAAAAGATCTCGACAAAACTGCTGATGAACTGGATGCCAATGAAGAATATAAATGGGCATTAGAATTTGTTGCCGAAGATTACATTACAGCATTCGATCGCGCCCGCGATTATTTAAACGACATCATTGGGGATTATCCGAAAGATAAAAGGATTGAACTTGTCAACATGGTATGGCAAGCCAACAACCTGAAAGGATACGTTACCGAAATGGAAGCCACTGCGATGCTTAAACTCGCAAAGGACTGGAATGTTCAGAAAGAGTTAATTGAGTTAGTTCTTAAGTAAGCATACGATTTGCTCCAGAAGTTATAGGCTCATCATATCCTTAAACTTCGCAGCCTGTCTTCTGCTTACCTCTACTTTATCACCGCCTTTCAGTCTCACCATCAGTCCGCCATTAAACCACGGTTCTATTGCTTCTACCCAGCTTAGATTTACAATGTGCTTTCTGCTTGCCCGAAAGAAAGCACGTTCATCTAATTTTTCATCCAGAGCATTTAATGATTTGTGAATCATCGGACGGTTGGTGTCGAAATACACCTTAATGTAATTACCATCTGATTCGAACAGTCTCACATTGGTTAGGCTCACAAACCAGCAACGCTCACCATCTTTGACAAATACCTGATCGTTTAATCCCAATTTCTTTTCAGGACCACGAATAGCTGCAAGCTTTGCTCTCTCTTTATCCGCAAGCTTCAAAATACTTTCTGCCAATCGCTCAGGTTGAATGGGCTTCAATAAATAATCGAGCGCATTTACTTCAAAAGCTTTCAATGCAAACTCATCGTAAGCAGTTGTAAAAATGACAAGAGGAACAGAGTCCAATTCTTCCAATAATTGAAAACCCGTTTTGCCTGGCATTTGAATGTCCAGGAATAGAAGATCGGGATTAAGATCGTTCACCAACTGTATCGCTTCTTCAGCATTCATCGCCTCGCCCACTACTTCAATGCTGGGGTGCTCTTCTAACAACTTCATTAGTTCCTTGCGCGCCAGGCGCTCATCATCCACGATTAATGCTCTCATTGGTGTAGTGTTGAGGTATTATTATTTCAGTTAGTACAAAATTATCGCTTTCGTTTATAATCTTAAAGGAAGCTTCATCCCCATAAATCAATTTCAATCGTTGAATAGTGTTCTCAAGCCCCAGACCTGATTTACTTTTCTTTGACCCGTTAACCAAATGCCCGCTGTTGCGAATTTGTATTTTCAACTGACCGTTGCTTACAAAGGTTTTTACTTGTACGACACCGCCTTGAGTAAGTTTAGAAACACCATGCTTTATTCCGTTTTCAACCAATGTTTGAATCATCAACGGGGGCACCAAGAATTTTTGTGACTCCGGATGAATATCAAATTCTGTTCTTAATCTTTCTTCGAAGCGAATACTCTCCAGGCCAAGGTAATCTTTTACAATTTTTAATTCATCATCAAAATTGGTCAATCCTTTTTTATCAGAGGCTAATGAGCTTCTAAGAATATTGGAAAGTTGATTGATAGCTTGCTTTGATTTGATAGGATTTTCATCCACCAAAGCCCGAATGCTGTTCAAGGCATTGAAAATAAAATGAGGATTTAACTGCGACTTCAAATTATTGAGTTCAATCTCGATCATGGACGCCTCATACTTCAACGATTTACTGTATTGATCAAAGTAATGATAGGTAAAGTACAGCACAGACCATAAAAAAAATATGACTGCATAGACGGATGTAAGTCCTAAAATGCGTTCAGTATTAAAAGCAATGACAGGATCAAAAATTCCGAGAAGCAAACTCATGGGTAAGCGCAAAAAATAAGTCAGCAAGCCCAAAGCAAATACGCTTATTAAAATGCGCGGAATTAATTTCAACATATTTAAGAAAAGCCATTTCCAGCGTTTCAAAAAATATCGAAATCCATGCGTGATCATTAAGCAAAGAAAAGCCTCAAATAGAAAAAAAATCAGACGTTTCGGATTGACATTTCCGGAAGCCACTCCACTGGATACAATCTGAACAATGGCATAAAGCAGCCATCCTCCGATTTGTAACGACCAATATATCCGCAGTTTGTTTCTCATTTGCCTTGAGCAAAATTACGGAAACTGATGGATGCTAAGGCTGATTTTATTTGGATGGTTATAAGAACTTAAACTGAAGCACATATAAGAAGATAAGGCCTGTGCTGATAATCAATACCCAAGTAATAATGGCTAATGTCTTTTTATATTGAATCAAGCGAGGTTCTAATGCCATTGTATTGGATATAAATGCAGATCCCGCTATAGAATACAGCAAGGCTTCTAACCAATCTTGCTTCACCATGTAGTAGATCCCTACTCCCAAAAAAATTAACCCAAAAAGATATTGTCGCGTGCGTGCATTCATAACATTGTTTGGCAGTGCATTCAGCACCTTCTGATTTTACAAGTTCGATTTAATTCAACTCTGCTTTTAAAAACTTACCTGTGTAGCTGGCGGGGTTTTTTGCTACTTCTTCCGGAGTTCCGTGCGCGATAATGTATCCTCCTTTTTCTCCACCTTCAGGACCAAGGTCTACCACATAGTCAGCTGATTTGATTACATCCATGTTATGTTCTATCACCAATACTGTGTTGCCTTTATCCACCAACTTCTGCAAAACATCCAACAGGTGAGCAATGTCTTGAAAGTGAAGACCTGTTGTGGGTTCATCTAAAATATAAAATGTCTTCCCGGTATCGCGTTTTGATAATTCAGTGGCTAGTTTCACACGTTGTGCCTCACCTCCTGATAATGTAGTTGCGTGCTGCCCAAGTGATATGTATCCTAACCCAACTTCACTAAGCGTTTGAATCTTTCTTAAAATCTTAGGTTGGTTTTCAAAGAATGTAACAGCTTCTTCTACTGTCATATCCAAAACATCTGAAATGGATTTTCCCTTGAAGCGCACTTCTAATGTCTCACGATTATAGCGTTTACCCTTACACGTTTCACAAGGCACATGAACATCAGGAAGAAATTCCATTTCAATCAATCGAAGTCCTGCACCTTCGCAGGTTTCACATCTTCCTCCTTTAACATTGAAAGAAAAACGACCGGTTTTATATCCTCGTATTTTTGCTTCCGGAAGTTGAGCAAACAAATCACGTATGTCAGTAAATGCTCCTGTATATGTTGCTGGGTTAGAGCGCGGTGTTCTACCGATCGGTGATTGATCAACCTCGATTACTTTGTCCAATTTTTCAAGACCTTCGACTTTTTTATGCTCAAGAGGTTCTGTTCTTGAATTGTAAAAATGTTTATTCAGGATCGGGAAAAGTGTTTCGTGAATTAGTGTTGACTTTCCACTGCCTGAAACACCTGTAATGCACGTAAGCGTTGCTAACGGAATTTGCAGATCAACATTTTTTAAATTGTTTCCGTTTGCACCCGTCAATATGATTTTCTCGCCAGTCCCTTTTCTACGTTCGCCTGAAGTGTTTATACCTATTTTACCACTGAGGTATTTTGATGTAGTACTGTTGCCCTTTAGAAAAGTAGCAGGCTCACCCTCAGCAACCACATGTCCACCATGCCTGCCCGCTCCGGGCCCAATGTCAAGAATGTAATCTGATTCGAGCATCATGTCTTTGTCGTGCTCTACTACAATTACTGAATTGCCTAAGTCACGAAGATCTTTTAATGCTTTGATGAGTTTAACATTATCGCGTGCATGAAGACCAATGCTGGGTTCATCCAAAATGTAAAGCACCCCAACGAGTTGAGTACCTATTTGTGTTGCTAATCGGATTCGTTGTGACTCACCACCACTTAATGTTCTTATGGGGCGATTGAGGTTTAGATAATCCAATCCCACATCCAACAAAAAGCCAATGCGCTTTCTGATTTCTTTTAATACTTCGACAGCAATGATGCGCTGCTTTTCATTCAGGCGATTCTCTAATCCTTCAAACCATTTCTTCAATGCCACAATATCAAGCACGGCTAACTCTGCAATATTTTTATTGTCAAGTTTAAAATGAAGTGATTCTTTCTTTAGTCGTGCTCCATTACAGTCCGGACAAATTTTTACGACTGTAAAATCTTCAACCCATTTCTTCAATGCCTCGGATCCTTCATCGCGTTGTTTCTCCAAGAAGTTGATGATACCTTCAAACTTTGTGTTCCATTCTGTGCCGGGATATTTTACAGAAGGAACCGCTACGGGCTCATCGTCTCCATACAACAAGGAGTGAAGAACTTCTTTCGGAATATCTTTTATCGGTGTGCTCAAGGTAAGCTTATCACGCTTGAGTATCGCTTCAATCTTTTTGAAAATCCAAATGTCTCTGTATTCGCCAAGTGGCAAAATCCCTCCACGGCTGATACTTAATTTTTTATCAGGGATAACAGATTGTTCTGTGATCTCTTCAATTTGCCCAAGACCATTACAGGTTGGGCAAGCTCCATAAGGTGAGTTAAATGAAAAACTATTTGGCGCAGGTTCGTCATATGCTAACCCTGTTTTAGGATCCATCAAAAATTTAGAGAAGTGATGCACGTTGCCATTTTCTTCCATGGCCATAATAACACCCTTACCTTCTTTCAACGCCTTGTTGATGGATTGCCCAATGCGTGCCCGATCTTTTACATCGGCCACAATGCGATCGACTACAACTTCTATATCATGAATTTTATATCGATCAAGCTGCATCTTGGCGGTGATCTCTTGCACTTCACCATCCACACGGATTTTTGTAAATCCTGACTTTCTTATCTGAACAAACAATTCGCGATAGTGACCCTTTCGTCCTTTCACAATCGGTGCGAGTAGAATCAATTTCTTGTCGCGAAAGTTTTGAAGCAACGAATCCAGAATCTGATCTTCCGATTGGCGGATCATCCGTTCGCCTGTTAAATAAGAGAATGCTTCCCCAGCACGCGCAAATAACAAACGCATGAAGTCATAAATCTCAGTAACAGTACCTACTGTTGATCTTGGATTGCGTGAAGTAGTTTTTTGTTCAATTGAAATAACCGGGCTTAATCCATTGATCTTATCAACATCGGGACGCTCCAGATTACCCATAAAGCTTCGGGCGTAAGCCGAAAAACTTTCCATGTACCTACGTTGGCCTTCTGCATAAATCGTGTCAAATGCCAGGGAAGATTTCCCGCTTCCGCTGATGCCAGTAATAACCACAAGCTTGTTTCGTGGGAACTTAACGCTGATGTTTTTGAGGTTGTGCTCGCGGGCACCAATTACTTCAATATTATCATGACCAGTCTGGTCTTTTACTTTCTTTGCTGCTGTTGCGTTGGCCATGCCTGAATTATAAGAAGAAATACAAAAATGAACGGCATTAAGTTGCTGTACAACTAAAAAATAAAATAGTAGTGAATAATCTTGTTGCCTTAAAAGGCAAAGCTAAGATCTAGCAAGGTAGATTGAATATTACCCGTTCCTTCAAATAGCACCTGGTAGATTTTACCTTTCAATTGAAATCCTTGAGTCCGTTTGGTTTGTGGATCGACAATCCAATACTCCTTTACCCCAAAACGTTCATATAGTTCCTTTTTCTTCACCAGATCATGATCTTTATTTCCAGGGGAAAGTATTTCAATCAACAAATCTGGAACACCATGAATGTGACCATTTGGCTCCACAATGTTTGCATTGGCCTTGAGCACGACAATTATATCCGGCTGAACCGCATTGCTGCTTTCATCCAGGTAAACATCGAAAGGGGCAATGAAAACTTCTCCTGCATTTTGTTCTTCCAGATAAGTGAAAAGAACATTATTAATTTTGTTAAGAACGCGCTGATGCGTAGATGCGGGCGATGGTGACATGTAGATAACGTTTTCAATTAATTCTGCCAACGTACCCTCAGGGAGGTTTTTATAAACCTCCATGATTGTTCTGGGTGGGTATTCAATCGAGGATTTCATTTCAATAAAGATACGAACAAATTCAATTTCATTAAGGCATCTCCTTCCCCATTACCACTTTCAACATCTCAAACCAATCCTGCATGTCCATTTTAATATCAGTGGCTTTTGCGCTTTCAATGATACGCTCCGGTTTTGTAGTACCGATTACCGGAAAGATCTGTGATGGATGACGCAATAACCACGCTAGTGAAAGCTGTGATTCAGTTGCTTGATATTTTGTTGATTTTGAAAACAAATCTCCCTTATTCTCGCTCACCAATTTACCTCCACCCAAAGGCGACCATGCCATTGGGGAAACTTTGTGTTTCATCAATACATCAACACCTCCATCAAACAAAGGATCGAAGCACGACAAAGAAATCTCAAGCTGGTTAGTTACAAGCGGAAACGACATGTAGGATTGCAACATTTCAAATTGCGTTGGTGTAAAATTGGAAACACCAAAGTGCAAAACCTTTCCGCTTTGCTTCAACAAACCAAAAGCTTCAGCAACTTCTGCAGGATTTAATAAAGGGTCAGGGCGATGGATTAATAACAAATCGATGTGATCAGTATTCAACATCTTCAATGAATTCTCTGCTGCCCACAAAATGTGTTCTTTCGAAGTATCATAATGTTTCACCCAAGTATTGGGACGCTTCGCTGATTTGAATTTAATACCACACTTCGTTACCAACTCCATTTGATTGCGTAACGAAGGATTTTTCTTCAATACATTTCCGAAAATTTCTTCGTTGCTGTGATCACCATAAATATCCGCGTGATCAAATGTGGTAATGCCAACTGACAGAGATGCTTCTACTAACTTTTTAATTTCTGATTCAGGTAAATTCCAGCGCCAGGCACCGCTTATGATACGAGAGAGTTTTGGACCGGATGAGTGAAGGGTGCTGTGTTCCATGAATGATTTTTTATTTGTGAGCAAAGTCTTCAATTAAATTTCAAGTTACAAATACTGTATTCCTAAGAATGTTACGCATCACCTTAGTCGCATCTGCTTCCCTTTGTGATGCTTAGAGTCTTCACGGCCTTGTGGCAAAACTGAGCCAATTTGTTTTTGCCACTAAAACTCAAGTGCACAAAGAAACACGAATGTTAATATGAGTTTCTAAATAATTGTATCAATCAATTCTTGAGCGACACGCTCGGCTGAAAGTAATGCTCCGTTAATTGTTGCTGCATCACCGCTTACATCGGTAGCTTCTCCAGCAAAGAAAAGTTTTTCACCTACAGGCATTGCAAGGTTAATGCGATCTTGATTTGTGCCTCCTGTTTTTATGTAGGATGTTCCACCTTTTATAAATGGCTCTTTCGTCCAGTCTTGAATTACTGTGACCATGTTGTTGTCATCATCTCTGCGAATATTCTGTGTTGCTTTTCCACTAAAGATCGAATCCAACTCTTCAAGAACAACCGGAATCATTCCGCTTCCAAGCGCAGAAAGTTGTTCTGCTTTTGGTCCGGCAATCGTGATGTTCATTGTTTTGGTATACTGACTTCTGCCAATACCAGTATTAAAATATTCCGAAGCTTGAACTCCTCCAAACAAAAATCCCGAAGACGCCCCCCAGAAGTTTGCTTTATATTCAAACACTAATCGAATACAAGCATCCATACCCATCCGCGAAAGCGCTGTAGTTTTTGCTGATGGAAGAGCCGGTGAAAAAACAATATCGCTTGCTTTGAGTATGGATATTGGAACAGCAACAATTACTTTATCTGCTTCCTGGGAGAATGGCTCACCATTTTGCAAACCTGTCAGTAGAATTTTTTCACCTGTATAATTTATACTCTGAATTACCGTGTTCAACTCAACATTAGGAACAATAGCACTGAACCTCGAGGTAAGCGCATCTTCCATTGGATTTTGTTTTAAAGTGAGTTGAGCAGTATTCCTTGTACGTAACGAAGTTGATTCACTCATAGCTGTGACACCCAACCGATCATTTGACGTTAAATATGAATTACCTAACCATGAATTTAAAATGGCATGCACGCGTGCATTGATGGATTCATTTTGAATTGCTTGCTGAACGGATACATTCCCTCCTGAATAAGAGGCAAGCTGATTCACAAAATTTTTCGCTGCAATAAAAGCGGCATCAAGACTGGCTACTGATCCTTCCGCGAAAGCGGCATCCAAAAAATAATTATCTGTACCTAATATGCTTGATTGAACGGTTGGGATTTTTAATTCATTAACAATTTTTGCCCATACAGAATCACCCCCTATAATTCGCTCAGCACCCAGCTCCGTAGGAAAATCGTTGTTTGGAAAATTAGTTGGATCAAATAAAAGCGCATCCGTTGCCAAATCATTTTGGTGCAAGTTTTTTATTCTTCCTCCGACACGACCTGATGCTTCAAATACCTTTACGCTAATTCCTTTCGCTTGTAAAATATCAGCAGCATACAAACCGGCAGCACCTGCTCCAATGATGGCAACAATTCCATCATATTGAATGGCAGGCTTCGGATCGAAATCTTTGCATGAACTTAACCACGAAGGCAAAATCAATCCTGCTGAAACTCCAAATCCAATTTGCTGTATGGCTTTTCTTCTGTTCACTGTTCTTTATTTTTGGGAAAGATAAGTATCGCTCGACTTTTAGGAAAATATAAACGATTTTCGATGAATGAATGCGTTTGAGCGACCCCAAATAAAAAAAGTGGCTGTTATTGGCCCGGAGTGTACCGGCAAATCAGAGCTTTCCAAGTTTCTGGCTGAACATTTCAAGACTGAATATGTTCCTGAATATGCGCGTGCATACATTGATCGATTAGTCCACCCATACATAGAAGCTGATTTATTAAAAATTGCCCATGGCCAGTTGCGCCTCGAAGATGAGAACTTAATTGACAGCAATCGGTTTATGGTTTGTGATACAAACTTATATGTGATTAAAATCTGGAGCGAGTTTAAGTTTGGTTCATGCGATCAGGAAATTCTTGACACCATTGCCACACGAAAATATGATCTATACTTACTTACTAATGTTGACCTGCCTTGGCAAGATGATCCGCAGCGCGAACATCCAACCAAGCGCGAAGAACTGTACCAACTCTATTTAAATGAGATGAAAAATCAGTCCACACCTTTTGTAGAAATAAAAGGCGAACGTGAGCAGCGCAGAAAAACGGCTATTGAAGCCATCGAGAAAACGTTATTAAGTTAACATGCCTGACGAAAAAAATTCTTCAGTAAGCGGACCCTACGCTTCTCTTCAGTTAAAAGATTTCAGACTCTTTATTTTGGCGCGGACGTGTGTAGTGTTAGCAACACAAATACAAGCCACCGTTGTTGGCTGGCAGATTTATGAAATTACCCATGATGCGCTCTCTCTTGGATTAATCGGAATGGCAGAGGCGATCCCTGCTATTACCGTTTCTCTTTATGCAGGACATGTGGTAGACATAATAGAGAGGAAGAAGATCCTGCTCATCACCGTTTTCATTTTACTGTTTTGCTCTGCATCCCTTTTATTTTTTACTACATCACCCGGAAATTTTGTGTTTGCTTACGGAGCTATACCTATTTACTCCATCATCTTTATCAGTGGTATCGCACGCGGGTTTTTATCGCCTGCTAATTTCTCATTCATGCCTCAACTTGTTCCGCGCCATCTTTATGCAAATGCCGTTTCGTTAAATAGCACATTCTGGCAAGCTTCTTCGATTGGTGGACCAATGCTTGCCGGTTTTATCTATGCGTTCTATGGTATCACTGTTTCCTATCTGGTTGATACCTTGTTGGTGACAGCAGGTTTATTTTTCTATTTCTCCCTCCCACGCAAACCAATACCTCCAGCTTCTGATGAACAGGGTATTGTTGAAAAAATTAAAGCGGGATTGAAATTTGTTTTCAAAAATGAAATTGTACTCAGCGCAATTACTCTTGATCTGTTTGCAGTGCTCTTTGGTGGAGCCGTTGCTTTGCTCCCAATTTTTGCTGGAGAAATATTAAAAGTCGGTCCTGAAGGTTTGGGAATGTTACGTGCTGCACCGGGCATTGGCGCTGTTCTCATGGCATTATACATTACACATAATCCTATTCAGAAAAACATCGGCAATATTCTATTGCTATCGGTCGCTGGCTTTGGTTTTTGTATGATTGGCTTCGGCTTATCTTCCAACTTTTGGTTATCGTTAGTCGTGCTGATGATGAGTGGAGGGTTTGATAGTGTAAGTGTAATTGTGCGCAGTACATTGATTCATACCCAAACGCCAGAGAATATGAAAGGCCGCGTATCGGCAGTGAACAGTATTTTCATAGGTTCATCAAACGAGATTGGTATGTTTGAATCGGGTGTAGCGGCACGATTAATGGGTGTTGTTCCTTCTGTTATTTTTGGTGGATGTATGACCTTGCTTGTCGTGGGAGTCACCAGTCGTGTTTCAAAATCGTTAAGAGCATTGCAACGAGTTCAGTAATTTTTATAAAAAGACGTCATGGAAATATCAATCAACACTCCAGCACTTTTATTTCCCGCCATTACCTTGTTGATGCTGGCATACACCAACCGTTTTCTTGGACTCGCATCATTGATTCGCAATCTCCATGTGAAATACAAACAAATTCAAGAGGATCGCGAAAAGATACGCGCTCAAATTACTAACCTTCGAAGAAGATTAATGTTGGTAAAGTATATGCAAGCCAGCGGCATAATAAGCTTCTTCTTTTGCGTACTCTGTATGTTTACATTTTACATTGAACAGCAAACCTGGGCGTTTGGACTTTTCGGATTGAGTCTGCTGTTCTTATTACTATCACTTGCACTTTCGTTGAATGAAATTTTCATTAGCACACGCGCACTTGAAATTGAGCTGAAGGATATGGCAGAAGAGTAAATACTTCGCGACTACGACCATTCATTCTTCTTAAACTTTACGGCAGTTGATCACAATTCTACTCTTTCTATAAAATCCCACTTCACTACTCCTCACGTTTTAAATGCAGATTCACAACCTCTTGTTGTTGAATATTTTATTAGGTCATCCTTAAATATCCCTTTTTTAAGGGAGAAAAAAGTCAATCGCTTCTTTCATTTTTACATCAGCAAATTTCAACGCACAGCAATTGAAGAGATAAAAAATGTCTTCATGTAATGTCCGCAGTTGGAGAAGAGTGTATTGTGTAAAAGGATAGATCGCGTCTTATCAAATATCTCAATGTATAAGAAGTAAACAACAGACTTAAACAATAATCAAACACAAACAACATGAAAAAAATTATTAGTTGCGCATTAATCTGCACGCTTCTGTCATTCATCAGTTGCGTAGAGGAACCTGTTCTCACCGAGCTATCAGTAAGTACCGACACGCCATCCAATGTTACAGATGCGGATGCAACCCTGGGAGGCGATATTGTAAATGAAGGAAAAAGTGCAATAACCAGCAAGGGGATTTGCATTGGCTTAACCGCAAATCCTACTATTGATGATGTGAATGATTTTACTGATGAGTTAGGAAGTGGATCTGGTGCTTTTACAGATAACTATTCAGGATTTGATCCGAATACAACGTACCATGTTAGGGCATACGCCACAAATAGCAATGGAACATTTTATGGTGAAGACAAGTCTTTTACAACATTAGAAGTAATAGGATGTCCGGTTGTGAATGTAACATCAGACATTTCATCACCTACAACATGGACTGCTGACAAAATCTACGTTGTGAAACAAAATATTTCCATTACCTCTACGCTCACGATCGAAGCGGGTACTATTATTAAAATCGATGATGCACGAATTCGAGTGGACGGTTCCGGAAAAATTCTTGCCAATGGAAATGCATCCAACAGAATTGTATTTACTTCTCTGTTTGACGATACCTACTGTGGTGATACAAATGGCGATGGCGCTACAACCACTCCAAACAAAGGAGATTGGACGAGCATCTATTTAAACGGAGGCACGGGCAATACTTTTAAATACTGCGACTTTCTATATGCCGGTAAAAACGATGGCGGATATAACAACACAGTTCTTATTAGTGTATCGGGCATCTCCTTTGAATTTGATAATTGCACTTTCGCGCACTCATTATCTAGTTCAAACTCTACAGCCTTTGCTTTTCATGGTGGAGGTTATATGATCGACCCCACTGTATCCAAGTTTACAAATAATGCATTCTACGACAACGACAGACCGCTATTTATTAATACGTACTACAATCTTAGCACAACCAATACTTTTCACAACCCCGCTAACGCTAGTCAGAAAAATACGAGAAATGGAATTTGGTTGTACAATGATACCAAGCAAGGCGCTACCATAACATTCGGTGTGACTGAAGTACCCTACGTATTCACAGCATTTTTTAATGGTGGAGGAAGTGGTGCAACCGATGTTGTGAATATCAGTGCAAATGTGATCCTCAAATTTGAAAATACCAGTGCCGGGATTTCAAGAAGTGCTTCGAGGCAAGTAAACCTGAACAGTTCAGCTATCTTAACCTCTATGAGAGACGATGCACGAGGTGGTGATACCAATGGTGATGGTAGTGGAAGCTCTCCTGCAAATGGTGATTGGGACGGGTTCTACAATTATGATGGTACAAGTTGGATAACAGGTGCCAATATCTTCTTTGCAAAAACCCACTGACCGATTATTTGAATATCAAAGCTGGCGAATCAAATCAGTAATTTCAGTCGGACTAATATTTACCTCCGGAACAAAAGCATCTCAGTTTAAGTTGAGATGCTTTTGTTTTTTTTAGTCTTCTGACTAAAACTTGGTTCGATCTAATTCTGGAATACGATCAAAAAGTTTGATGGCTTGCAACAAAATCTCATTGGTCTCATTTATTACAGGATAGTAGCCTTCGTTGTTCCAAATCTTTCTCGCGACTTGCGCTTTAATGTGAATCTGAAATAGTTTTTTGCGCTGGCTTAATTCTTTGCGATCAGGTTTTACACCGTTGCGTTCTCCAACCTTTACTAAGTCTGCCAACATCTGATCGCTCACTACAAATTGATTTAAGAAATTCTCAAAACCTTTCTTTTCTAATACCTCTTTGTTTTTCTGAGCAAATCCAAATGTATATTCATAAATAGAGATAGAAGTGTATAGTGCGTTCAAATAATGACTGTTCAATGTAGTATCAAGAGGTACAAAATAGTCTGGCATAATACCTCCTCCACCATACACTGTTCTTCCGTTTTGTGTTTTGTATTTCAATGAATCATTAAACTTTATGCTATCCGAATGGAAAAACTCGCCATGATTATATCGACTGATAATGTCCTGTCCGTAGGCATCCTCATCTTCATACGGTTTTTGAATGGATCTTCCGCTTGGCGTGTAGTAGCGCGAGATGGTAAGACGAAGTTCCGATCCATCACTTAAATCGAATGGTGATTGAACAAGTCCTTTACCAAAACTTCTTCGTCCAACAATCAATGCACGATCATTGTCTTGCAAAGCACCTGCTAAAATTTCAGATGCCGATGCACTTCCTTCATTAACCAAAATAATCAAATCACCTTTTTCAAATTCACCTTTTGTGGTTGACATCGCATCGGAATCGTACTTCTTGTCTTTGCCATGGGTGAATACAATTTTTTTGTTGGCCTCTAGAAAATCATCGGCCATATCAATGGCAATGTTCATGTAGCCGCCTGGATTTCCCTGAAGATCAAGCACGAGTTTTTTCATGCCTTTGTCTTTCAGTTTTTTCATTGATTGCTGAAACTCATCATACGTAGTGGCGGCAAAACGATTTACTTTAATGTAACCGATTTCCTTGTCAATCATGTAAGAGACATCAACAGAGAACTGAGGAATTTTATCCCGGATGATGGTGTATTCAATTTCTTTGTTCTGGCGGAGCATGGTAACCTTTACTTCAGAACCTTTCGGACCTTTCAATGCCTTCATCACATCAGGGGATGTAACACCGACACCTGCCATATTCTTACCATCGACAACAATAATCTTGTCACCTGATTGAATACCCAGTGCTTCTGAAGGACCTCCACTAAGAGGTGATACAACTGTGATCGTATCGTTAAAAATATTAAACTCGATGCCAATGCCTTCAAAATTTCCACGAAGGTCTTCATTCGCAGCAAGACGCTCGGAGGCAGGTATATAAGAAGAGTGTGGATCCAGCTTGTTAAGCATGGTTTGAATTGCTTCATCCACTAACAAACTCGTGTTTACCGTATCCACATAGTCGTCTTGTAATTGAGTCAGTACATCACGAAGTTTTTGCACATCCTTCCCAACTTCACTCGAACTTTTTTTGGTATTGAAGGTGGCTCCTATAAAAATTCCGGCTGCCAGGCCCAAACACAACACCAAAGGCAATTTTATCTGATTACTTGAATTCTCTCTTTCACTCATAAAGCAACATTAGTAAAACTATAACGAAGTGCGAAAATAATGGTTAGAATGAAAATACGGGTGGAATTGAACTAGAAAGAACGGAGAACAAGGAACGAAGTACGAATAATCTTACCTTGTAGCTCTTACTTTGTACTTCGATTTGCTTTATCTTTACCTGAAGCATGAATCGTGAAGCATTAAAAGATAGACGTATTTCGGATCTGGTGGATGAAAATTACATCCACGCGTACGTACTGTTCTATTTTGGTATTCATTTCTATGAATATTCTTCCCTTACCTTAACGGAAGTGTGTGAGCAGCGCGGATTAAAAGTAGCTCGTGTGGTGAGTGAGCTGGAATCGCCTATCCATTTGCAGGAAGCAGACCTTCCTTTGGTTTCCTACCCCATCGATCTCATTATCGAATATTTGAAACACGCCCATTTTCTTTTTATCAAACATAAACTTCCCTACATATCACGATTGGTCGAAACATTTAAAGCCAATCACGCTGATTATGTTTCTGTAGAGCGCGACTTGAAAATTGTTCTTCCGCTTTTTGTTGAGGATTTCATCGAGCACATCTACGAAGAAGAAGATACTCTCTTTGGTTTTATTCAGGCGCTTGAGCGTGCATCAAAAAATCAATATCGTCCAACGAGTTTGTATTATTTATTGGAGAAAAATTCCGTGCAGAAATTCGCCATGGAACACGAAGTGCATGACGATGAAATGGAAGGCATCCGAAGAATTACAAAGGATTATGCTCTTACACATGATGCGCCTCTTCATGTTAAGGTATTATATAACGAACTGAAGAGTTTCGAAAAAAGTCTGATCACCCACGCCCGCATAGAAAACGAAATACTCTTTCCTAAAGCCATGGCATTAGAGCACAATGTACGCCAGACCTTCTTCGAAAAATCAAAACACAATTGATGCTGAAAGACGCATCGTCAATTAATTTTACCGCTCTGAATTTTTAACATGGGAAGAATACTTGCCGTTGATTATGGCCTTAAGCGAACGGGGCTTGCCGTAACTGATCCATTACGCATTATTGCCACAGCTTTAGATACGGTTCTTACCATTGATCTTCTCAAATACCTAATTGCCTATCTTCAAAAAGAGACGGTAGATGAGTTTGTTGTCGGCATGCCGAAAACCTTAATGAACGAAGATTCTGAAATTGCCCCACAGGTAAGAGCGTTTATTGAAGTGTTGAAAAAAACTTTTCCCGACAAGCCCATTCACTTGGCAGATGAGCGCTTCACATCCCGCATGGCCATGCGCACTATGATTGATGGCGGAATGAAAAAGAAGGACCGTCAGGTAAAAGGCAATGTGGATAAAATAAGCGCTACCATTATTTTACAGTCTTTTTTAAACACCGTAAAGCACTAATATCAAATCTTTAGGCTTCATTTTGATCTAAAAAATCTATCCTTACAATTAGGCATT
>JBDTTT010000004.1:0-90679 GCA_039930485.1 Chryseolinea sp. | reverse complement strand
CAACACTTATTGGCTACGCAGTTAATCGAACTGTTTTTCCTTTCAATTCAATTTCTAAAGGCTCGCCTGATTCCAGTTTGGTTTGAACTCCATCCTGATTCACGGTCACTTTTATAACCCGTCCTCTGAATTCTAATCTGAAAGAGTACGATTTCCATTGATCCGGTAAATACGGATTGAAATGTAACTTACCATCCTTCACTTTCATTCCTCCAAAACCTTTTACCACACTCATCCATGTGCCGGCCATCGAAGTAATGTGACAGCCTTCTTCTGTGTCGTTATTGTAATCGTCAAGATCTAATCGAGCGGTACGCAAATAAAATTCGTAAGCCTGTTCCTTATATCCAAGTTTAGATGCAAGTATAACGTGAACACAGGGAGATAATGATGATTCATGAACGGTCATTGGTTCATAGAAATCAAAATTCTTTCGAACGGTTTCAATATCGAAGTCTTCCTCAAATAAATAAATACCTTGAAGTACATCTGCTTGTTTAATGAAACACGAGCGCAATATTCTATCCCATGACCACTTTTGATTGATTGGACGATCAGCAGGTTTAAGATCATCTACATGACGAAGTTCCTTATCCAAAAATCCATCTTGCTGCAGAATTACACCGCGCTTTGGATCGTGTGGATAATACATCTTCTCTGAAATGTCCTTCCACTTTGCAGTCTCTTCAGCTTCCTTGAATTTGGTTTTGCTTACAATTTCAGCGAAGCGTTTTGCATCGGCTTTCTTAACGTGATCAATTGCCTCTTGTGCAAAACGAAGCGTCCATGCACCAAGGTAATTGGTATACCAGTTATTGTTGACATTGTTCTCGTATTCGTTTGGTCCCGTTACACCGAGTATCACATACTTATTTTTATCGGCAGACCAGTTAACGCGCTGCGCCCAGAAGCGTGCAATACCTATGAGTACTTCCAATCCGAATTCATTCCAATATGTTTTGTCACCCGTGTAGTCAATGTAGTCTCGCATGGCATATGCCATTGCACTGGTACGGTGAATTTCTTCAAATGTAATTTCCCATTCGTTGTGACACTCTTCACCATTCATAGTTACAAATGGATAGAATGCTGCACCATCCGTAAAGCCTAACTTCTGTGCATTCTCAATTGCTTTTTGCAAATGCTTGTAGCGATACACCAATAAGTTGCGTGCTACCTTCGGTTCTGATGTTCCCAGATAGAATGGAAGACAATACGCTTCTGTATCCCAATAGGTACTTCCACCATATTTCTCTCCTGTAAATCCTTTCGGGCCGATGTTCAATCGCTCATCCTCACCGGTGTAGGTTTGAGTGAGTTGGAAAATATTAAATCGAATACCTTGTTGAGCTGCGATGTCTCCTTCTATGGTGATGTCGCATTCTTCCCACTTATGCGCCCATACTTTTATATGATCTTTCAATAAAGCGTCAAATCCTTTTATGACTGCCTCATCCAACACGGCTTTACAAGCTGAAGTTAACTTCTCTTTCGCGTGATTTTCAGAAGACAATACAGCTGCGTATTTATAAATCTCTAAAGCTTTGCCTTCGTGCAAATCAAGTTGAATTACATTACCTGCAAATTTTTCGCGAAGCTCCGTGTTGATGCGATCAAAGGCAGCCTTCTTTCCATCTGACTCAATCACGTAACACATTCCGGTTGCTACATGGAAATTGGTCTTTTTGGTTTGTGCAGTTACAATGGCACTGCCTTCCGATGCTTCCTTATAAACTTCTTCCCAAAACTTCTCATCGTAGTTTGAATCTTTGTTCACTACGTCAGCATCAACATAAATCGAGAGCATTGCTTTAGCTGAAAAATTCAACGGAGTAATGGCATACCGAATGGCACCAATCTCACCATGCGCCATACTGCAAAAACGTTTTGACTCAACACTAACTCTTTTACCATCTGGAAAAGTAGCTGTGAAACTGCGCGACAGAAGTCCGAGTTTCATATCGAGTACGCGTTTGAAATTTTCAACTTTACATTTCGCCAAATCAAGTTTTTGATTTTCAATGCTAATGTGAATACCAATCCAATTTGGTGCGTTCAATACCTTTGCAAAATATTCAGGGTATCCATTTTTCCACCATCCAACGCGAGTCTTATCCGGATAATAGACACCAGCAACATAACTTCCACGAAGTGTTTCGCCAGAATACTCTTCTTCAAAATTCGCACGTTGACCCATGCGACCGTTGCCTATGCTGAAAACACTTTCTGAAATTTTATTGTAATGAGGATCTAAACCTTCCTCTATAATTTGCCATTCGTGGTGCTTGAGGTACGCTTTCATTTCTTTAACTATTAAAGTTGGTTGTTTGTGATATTAAAAAGTTGCCAGCTCTTCGGGATGAAATGCTCCGGTAGTCGAGATTACTTTATTTGCTTTGCCAAGTTGATCAGGGGAACCAACGCCAATGCATTGCATACCTGCTGCCAATGCCGCTTCCACTCCTGCTTCTGCATCTTCAAAGACAAGACAATCTTTCGGATTAAGTCCAAGTTTTTGTGCGGCCAATAAAAATATTTCCGGATCCGGTTTTGAATTGACGGTCATCGTTCCGTCTACGATCACGTCAAATTCGTTTTGAATATGAAGAAGTTGAATAACTGTTTTTGCATTTTTGCTACTGGATGCAAGCGCAATTTTGATTCCTCTTCTTCTTAGTTCGTTGAGTAATAGTTTAACACCTGGAAAAATTTCATCCGGTAACATGCGTTCCAGGTAATCAACAAACCAACTATTTTTTTTATTGGCTAAGACCTCTTTATCATGGTTGGTTAATGAAACTCCGCCAAGCGTTAAAATAATCTCCAGCGAATGCATGCGACTAACACCTTTTAGTTTTTCGTTATCTGCTTCTGAAAGATCGAAACCTAATTCGTTCGCCAATCTCCTCCACGCTAAGTAATGGTAATGTGCTGTGTCAACAATCACTCCATCTAAATCAAATATGCAGGCCTTAATCAAGTAGTTAGTATTTAGTAGTTAGTATCAAGAAGTTGGCATATAGATTCGAGTCTGATGACTATTGTCTAAAGTCTAGCGTCTATTTTAAAGGCGTCAAAAATAAGTTTCCTTTATCATTTTATTGGTTTCATCAAGCGATTTAAATACCGCAAACGTTTTCCCCTGCGTTCTTAAAGCTCCTAATGTATTTCCATAACGAGCTGCTCCTATGTAATCTCTTGGTTTTTGTAATAGTCCGAAACCAACGCCACCGGCAAACGAATCTCCACATCCGGTTGTGTCGATTACATTATCAACCTTAACAGCATCCACCATTTCTTCTCTCAATTTTCCGCGCTCATTGAAATACACGAGGCAACCGCGTGAATCAACCGTGATATAAACGCACTTCACTCCTTTCGAGAGACAGTGTACGGCAAATGTTCGAAGTAGATCACGATCAACATCGGGGGTTTCCGAAAAATCAACACTCTCATATTCTTTCTTGAACCATGAAGCATGCGCTTCCTCTAAATTCATTTTCAATATATCAATGTAAGGAAGCCATTGATCGCGATCGATCCAGAACTTGCGTTGACGTTCTCCATTCACCAAACAAGAAGTTGTAGGACCGTGTGCATCAAAGACAACAATACCTTTACTCTTCTTCTTCAGGAACTTCAATGTATCCAATGAAATTTCATAGTCGCTAATCGGAATGAATACAAATACTTTGCAGTCGAGCAATTTCTTTACATCATCCGGCATGATGGGATCCATGAAACCGGTTTGACGTTCAACACGATTATTCATGTCCAAAAAACGAAGACTTATAATATCACCCTGGTCATTTTTTGTCGTAATAAATTTGGTATTGATGCCTGAATAACCCTGAAATACTTCCATCACGTTATCCAAATCAACCTGGCGCAAGTGTGACACCGGAATAATTTCCATTCTATCTCCAGCCATTGTCGACAAAGCAATAACGGGATGTGTAACACATCCCCACTTTTGAATTAAGTCACCTTGATGTGTAACAATGTGATCGCGTGGAATGGGGCCAAGGATTGCGATTCGTTTCATACCTGTTGGGTTATGGGGAAGTTGTTCGTGATTGATTAACTAACAAGGTAGGCAGCACCGAATACTCCGGCACTGTCACCAAGAGAGGGTCTGACTACAGGCGTATCAAGTCGGTTATTGAATACATATTTTCGCAGAGAATCAAATCCGCGATCGTATAGCAAGTCGATGTTCCCTACACCACCTCCTATCACAATCACATCCGGATCGATGATGTTGATGATCACACTTAGTGCTTTGCCATAGAATTCAACAAGGCGAATCATCGTCTTCTGTGCAGTAGGATCTACCTTTGAATCAGCTAGTGCCACAATATCTTTCAGGGGTTTTCGATTGCCCGTTTGTTTAAAATAATATTCTTCTAATGCCGGACCCGATATTACTTTTTCAACACAACCGGATTTACCGCAATAGCACGGACCACCGGACTCATCTAAAAAATTATGTCCCCATTCTCCGGCAATTCCCTGTAAGCCAACAATAGCGCGCCCATCAATTACTAGTCCGCCACCAACACCTGTTCCCATAATTACACCAAACACTACGCGTGCATCAGGATACTCTTCTTTCACTACTCCATAACGTGCCTCAGCTAAAGCAAAACAATCCGCATCATTGGCCATCTCTAATTTTATGCCCAGCATTTTTTCAAGATCGTTTTTCATGGGTTTGCCATTCATTACGACCGAATTGCAATTTTTCATCACACCCATTTTTGGATCAAGCGCACCGGGTGTACCCATACCGAGTTGAACAGGTTTGAAGCCGGCCTCTTTCTCCATCATGTCCACCACTTTCTTAACCTGATCTAAAATGTGTTCATAGCCCTGATCGGCTTCTGTAGCAACACGATCGCGAAAAAGTATTTCCGGATCTTTTGCCGATTTTAGGATAACACCTTCAATCTTTGTGCCTCCCATGTCGATGCCCCAAAGACTATTCTCATCAATTAAACCCTTTACTTTTTTTGTCATAAAAGTTCCTTATATAATGTATAAACACTCGCCTCCCACGGCCGCAAGATCATCCATTCATGGGTTAGCGGTGGATAATTTCCGATTAACTTTTCCTGAATTTTTGAGATAAAACGACTGTGTAAGTTAACAGTCTCTTCAGAAAAATTAAGCGCTATCAGTATTTTTTCTTCTTCGTTTTCACGGACATAAACAAAAAGTTTTTCGCTCTCTGTTTCAATAGGCTGATACGTGCCGTAGATGAGCACAGGATGTGCTTTTCGGATGCTGATCATGGTGCGGTAATAATTCAAAACAGAATTCTGATCATCCTCCTGAACATCTTTGTTGATTTGTTTAAAGTTTGAATTCAGAGGCATCCACGGTTTGCCCGAGGTAAAGCCAGCTTCATCAGAAGAATTCCAATGAAAGGGAGTACGAGCATTGTCGCGGCCTTGCTGATTGGCGATCTTTAAAAAATCAGCAGCCAATACGCCTTTCTTTTTCGCCTCACTCCAGCCATTCAGGGTCTCAATATCTTTTGAATCTTCTATAGACGATAACGCAACATTGGTCATCCCGATTTCATCACCTGCATATACGAAAGGTGTTCCACGCATGCTCATTAACAATGTACAGAGTAACTTGGCCGACTCTGCCCAATATTTTTTATCATCTCCCCAGCGGGAAACCATTCTCGGAAAATCGTGATTCCCCAGAAAGACACTTCCCCAACCTTTTTTCGAAAACGTATCATCCCAGATTTTAAAAATCTCTTTAAAACCATCCATGCTCCAGGCGATTGGATCAAACCTTCCACCCTCACCCTGATCGATGAACATATGGCCAAAATGGAAGATCATGTTCAGACCTTTCTTTTCTTCAAGGTAGGTCAGTGCATTTTCATTGGTGATTCCGGGACCTTCTCCAACCGTTACACAATCAAATTCAGAAAGTGCTTCTTCATTCATCCCCTGAAGAAATTCACGGAGTCGTGGGCCGTTGGCATAATACTTTCTAATGGTTTCATTAAAATCATCAGTATCAGTATCCGGAAAATTTACATTTTTTGAAATGCAGGAAATTACATCCATGCGCAATCCGTCAACACCTTTGTTGAGCCAGAACTTCATCATATCATAAACTGCTTTTCGAAGTTCAGGATTCTCCCAATTTAAATCAGGTTGCTTTTTTGAAAACAGATGCAAGTAATATTCTCCAGTAGTTTCATCAAGACTCCACGCATTACCTCCGAAAAACGAAGGCCAGTTTGTTGGAGGTCCGTTATTTTTTCCGCTCTTCCAGATATAATAATCCCGATAAGGATTATTCTTCGACTTTCGTGATTCTGTAAACCAATAATGTTCATCGGAAGAATGATTAACTACAATATCCATGATGAGTTTTATTCCACGTTGATGAAGACCTTTCAGCAATTCATCAAAATCATGGAGCGAACCAAACTCAGGTTGAATATCATTGTAATCACTGATGTCATACCCACCGTCAGCATTGGGAGATTTATAAATAGGATTCAACCAAACTGCGTCAACCCCAAGACTCTTTATGTAATCTAGTTTTTCAATAACTCCACGAAGATCACCCACACCATCTCCATTACTATCCTTAAAGCTTCTTGGATAGATTTGATACACGACTGCTTCTTTCCACCAGGTTGAGTTCAACGTTTTAAGTTTAAAGTTCAAGGTTTCAGGTTCAATGTTTAAAGTTTTGTACGGAATGAATTACTTCATCCAATGCCTTCAGTTCTGAAACCGTTTTTTCTTCGCTCCAATTCAGCAGTGATTTGCATTCGTTCGCTATTTCCTGCTTCCATTTTATGACGCGATGAATATCGAAATTGATAAGCCCGCTTCTGCGACCAAAGAAATCCTGAAGGCCAGTCACCATTTCATATTGAATACAAAACCAGAGCTCTGCTTTTAGAAGGGATAACTCTGGATTCTCATGAGCTGACCGAGTATCGTATCGTTTTAAAATCAAATCCGTTTGTGCACCAAAATTCTCAACCAGATAACGTGCTGTTAATTCTGAAAAACCAGAGAGTTTTAATTTCTGAAATATGGTTGCTATGTATTGCTTCACCTCTTTAAAATTTGTGAACTGTGAAGCTTCAAACTTTATTTTATCTGTAAAGCACTCTTTCAAATCACGGTCATCAAAATATTTCTTTGATACAAGGTTCACTACACGTTCTGCCATTTTACGATAGCCCGTAAGCTTACCACCTGCCATAGAAATTAATCCTGTTGACGATTCGAAAATTTCATCTTTGCGCGAAAGTTCAGAAGCGGATTTTCCCTCTTCGTGAATCAATGGTCTTAATCCAGCCCAACTGGATTCAATATCTTCCATCTTCAGTTGAAGAGATGGGAACATCATATTAACAGCCTTCAGTAAGTATTGAGCATCGTTATGACTTGTAACGACATTATCTTTTGGTCCCTCATAATTTGTATCGGTAGTACCTACATAGGTTGTGCGTCCGCGAGGGATTGCGAAAATCATACGACCATCCTCCACATCAAAATAAATCGCCTGCGCAACAGGAAGCTTCTCACGTGGTAAAACAATATGTACACCTTTTGTGAGATGCAATCGCTTACCTTGTTTGGATTTATTTACTTCACGCAATTCATCTACCCAAGGTCCTGCGGCACTTACCACTGCTTTTCCATTTACTGAGAATGCTTCGCCCGATAATTGATCCTCTACCTTCACTCCCGAAATCACATCATTCGAATACAGAAAATCTTTCACGTTCGTGTAGTTTAAAACCACAGCACCATGTTGCACTGCGGTCTTCATAATTTCGATCGTCAGTCGTGCATCATCGGTTCTATACTCGGCATAGATGGCGCCTCCTTTTACATCGTGTTGAAGAAGTGGCTCATATTTCAACGTCTGCACTTTTGTAAGCATTCTTCGTTGATCTTCTGGTTTAACACCTGCCAGTATATCATACACTTTCAAACCGATGGAGGTAAGCCAGTATCCCATTCCTTTCTTCTCATAGAGAGGCAGCAACATTTTCTCAGGCACAACAAGATGAGGCGCAAGCTTATGCAGAATGGCGCGCTCACTTCCTACTTCTTTCACTAAACCGAATTCAAATTGTTTTAGGTAGCGAAGTCCACCATGAATCAATTTTGTTGAACGGCTACTCGTACCAAATGCAAAGTCATTTTTTTCAACGAGGGTAGTTTTCAAACCACGCGAAGCAGCGTCAAGGGCAATACCTGCGCCTGTTATTCCTCCGCCAATAATGATTAGGTCGAACTGAGTTGTGGAGAGCTCGCTTACTATTTTTTCGCGGTTATGAAAAGAAAAGTCTTTCACGATATTTATCTATTAAATCTTGATGGTTCTATTCGTGCATTCGTGGCAAAAAAAACAAGCCACGAATGCACGAATTAATTAATCAACCCAACCTTTTGTTCGCTCAACCGCTTTCATCCAGCCTTTGTATAACTTCGTTCGGGTTGCTTCATCCATTTGTGGAGCAAATCGTTTTTGAATTTTTCTATTCTTAACGATGTCTTCTTTCTTCCATAGTCCGATTTGAATTCCCGCAAGGTAGGCCGCGCCTTGTGCGGTTGATTCAATTACCTCTGGTCGTTCTACTTGTGCTCCAAGAATATCGGCTTGAAACTGCATAAGAATATTATTGGCACATGCACCACCATCTACTTTAAGACTTAACAATTTTACACCTGCATCTTCCTGCATGGCGTTCAAAATATCTTTTGTTTGGTAGGCTAAAGATTCCAGTGTAGCTTTTATGATGTGATCTTTTCCAGTATCGCGGGTCAATCCAAAAATTGCTCCACGTGCATACATATCCCAATAAGGCGCACCCAATCCCGCGAACGCGGGAACAACGTATACATCATTTGATCCCAACGCTTTTGCCGCAAAGTATTCTGAGTCTTTTGATTGATCAATCAAATGCAAACTATCACGAAGCCATTGTACTGCAGCACCTGCAATGAATACGCTACCTTCTAATGCATATTCCACTTTTCCATCCAAGCCCCAAGCAATAGTAGTAATCAAACCGTTTTTTGAGTGTTGAATTTTTGATCCAGTGTTCATCAACATGAAGCATCCAGTGCCATAAGTATTCTTCGCCATCCCTGGATCAAAACATGCCTGACCGAAGAGAGCAGCTTGTTGATCTCCCGCTACCCCTGCTATTGGTATTTCTGTATTGCTCAATTTCCAATTTCCAAAATGATGCGCAGAAGGTTTTACTTCAGGCAACATCGACTCTGGAATTCCAAGTTCATTCAAAAGTTTTGCATCCCACTTCAGTTCTTTAATATCGAACAGCATGGTGCGTGATGCATTGGTGTAATCCGTTACATGTACTTTACTGCCAGTCATGTTCCAAATCAACCAACTATCAATTGTGCCAAATGCTAATTCGCCTTTTGCTGCGCGCTGTTTTGCATCGGGAACATTATCTAAAATCCATTTTATTTTGGTTGCTGAAAAATAAGAGTCGATTACAAGTCCTGTGTGTTCACGAACATACGATTCAAGTCCTTTCTTTTTTAAGTCTTCACAGATGGATGCTGTTCTTTTGTCTTGCCACACAATGGCATTGTAAATAGGATCACCCGTTTTTCTATCCCACACAACCGTTGTCTCACGTTGATTGGTTATGCCGATGGCTTTGATTGATGAAGGCTCCAGTTTATTTTCCTGAATCAACCGATTCAACATCGACATCTGTGTATTCAGAATTTCTTTTGCATCATGTTCTACCCATCCGGATTGTGGAAATATTTGTCCGAACTCCTGTTGCGTTATTCCTTTGATCTCTCCCTGTTCATTGAAGAGTACAGCACGTGAACTGGTAGTGCCTTGATCGAGTGCGATAATAAACTTCATTCTATTTGTTGGTGATTGTTGATCCGTTCAATACTTAAATAAATAATGTCCGATACAGAAACGCGCCAAGAAATGCACCAAGCAGAGGGCCAACTACAGGTATCCAGGAGTATGACCAATCTGAATCACGTTTACCTGGGATAGGTAAAACAAAATGTGCCAAACGTGGACCGAAGTCACGGGCAGGGTTAATTGCGAAACCTGTTGTTCCACCTAAGCCCAAACCAATTGTGGTGATCAACGCACCAACCACTAATGGATTTAATCCGTCCACAAATTTATTTGCACCAATAAAGAGTAGGCCCATAATCAATACCGTTGTTGCAATCACTTCGCTGATAAGATTGATGAATGGTGATCGTACTGCAGGGGCTGTAGCAAATACAGCAAGCTTGGCCGAAGCATCTTGCGTTCTTCCCCAGTGAGAATAATATTGAATCCAAACGAGAACAGCACCGAGAAACGCTCCCGTTACTTGAGCGAGGCAGTATCCAGCAACCAGATTCCACGGAAAGCTTCCATTAAGTGCAAGCCCAATCGTTACAGCAGGATTGAGATGTGCGCCACTGAATCGACCAACAGCATAAATAGCGAGCGTGACAGCAAGTCCCCAGGTAATACATATCGTGAGCCATCCGGCATTGTGTGACTTTGTATCTTTTAAAACAATCCCGGCAACAACGCCTTCACCTAATAAGATGAGTAGCGCTGTACCTATGAATTCCGCAAAATAAGGTGACATGGATTTAAGGTTTAAGGTTTGGTGTTCGAGGTTTCAAGTTAAAGTCTTGTGTCTATTATCTACTGTTTTCTGTTTCTGGTCTGATGCGAAGTGTGGCGAGCGATGCCAGTATTAAAAGTACTCCGGCAAATGTTACAGCATAACTTGCATTGTTGTTTAAAAAATTTCTCAATACAAAACCAAAGGTTAGATTTTGAATGATCATCGGAATGACAATCATCATATTGATGATGCCCATATATACTCCATACCTTTCTTTTGGGATACTACCAACAACTAACAAATAAGGAATACCCATCATGCTGGCCCAGCCAATACCAAAACCCGTAATCGCAGGAAAGAGTAAGTATTTATTTTCAATGAAAGGAAAAATCAACAGGCTCATTGCTGCTGCAACTAAACATAAAAAGTGAACAGTTTTAGCGGAATACTTTTTTACAAAATAGACAAGTGCAAATGCACTTAAAAAAGTAACGATGTTATACCAGCCATTTACTAAGCCTGTCCAGCTCACTGCTTTTTCATACAAGCTTGGATTATCAGAAGGAGAAGTTTTCCAAACGGAAAGCGCAATACTTTTTGATACATTCTGCCAATAACAAAAAAGAGCATACCATTGAAACAAATAAACCAAACTCAATTGCCACATTACTTTGGGCATGTCTTTGATGGCCTCTAAGATTTCTTTGAAAGGAGAAAAAATATTAAGAGGTGTAGATCGGATATGGTTTAGCTCTTCATCCGTTGGCGGAATTTCAGGAGTTGTTTTCATACTCCACCAAATTGAACCGATAGAACAAACTGATCCGAGAAAGAAGGAAGCAAATACCCAATTGGGCAATGCGCCTGTCTTGCCAACAATCAGAATAGGAAAAATAAAGAGCGAAACATTTGCCAGCGTTTGCCCCAGACCTGTGAAAAAACTTTGTGATTGAAATCCTGTAGCCTGCTGTTTGTCATCAAGCTTGTCGGCTATGAAAGCGCGATAAGGTTCCATGGCTGTATTGTTTCCGACATCCAATATCCAAAGCAATCCAGCAGCCATCCACAAACTACTGCTAAAGGGGTAGAAGAATAAACAAATGCTACAGATCAGTGCACCAATAAAAAAGTAAGGCTTTCTCCTGCCAAATTTAGGATGCCAGGTTTTATCACTTAATGCACCAATAATAGGTTGAATGAGTAAACCCGTTACCGGACCCGCCAGATTTAGTAAAGGGATTTCATCGGGACTTGCACCCAGCATATCGTAGATCGGATTTACAGCGCTTTGTTGCAATCCAAAACTGTATTGAATGCCGAAGAACCCAACATTCATATTGATGATCTGCCAGAACGAGAGCTGGGGTTTAAGCATGAATTACGTTTGAATCGGAAGATAACAAACGTTTTCTGAATAAAGGAAATATTATCGACCGCAATCGAAACCGGAACCTTAGTTATGAAATTTCAAGTTCAAGGTTCCCGAATGCCATCAGGAGTTTAACATTGTACTGTCATCGAATTATGAAGACTTTCTGGTCTTTATTTTATCGCGAATAAAGCTGCCGACTTTCTTGCCTTGCTCTAATCCATTATCGCAAGCTGGTCGGTAATGAATGCCTCCATAAATACGACTCACAGCTGCTTCATTGCAAGCTTCATCAAATGATTTAAAATTTCTGACCGTCATACCAAATTCAACTTCCGTTGAATCGGTAAAGGCAAAGTTATCTCCGAATAAAGTGGTGAGTGCCACAGCTGCAGATCCTGAAATTACACTATGCCCACTGGTGTATTCCGGAAAGGGTGGCGTCTGAAGCATGGGTACCCAATCTTCATCGATGTATTGATTAATGTAGGATTCTGGTCGGATCAATCTGCTTCTGTATTTTTCATCCCAACAAGAAATAAACCCATCAACCAATGACATGGCAACCCGAGCATAGGCTTCTGCTGATTGGACAAAATCCGCGTTCGTTTTTGCACAGGCAACATGTGTAATATTCATCCAATGTCCACCTGGGGAAATCTTCTTGGTAGCAAACATTACATGTCCTTTTACATTCATCACAAAAGGATTGCAATCCCAAAAGGCAGCTATTTCGTGTTGCTCTTTCGTTAACGCCACTCCAATATCATGGACTTCTAATGCTTCCGCGTAAAACTGACTTTTCTTATCAATTGAAAATGGAGTAGGAGGTTGAGGTTTGAATTGCTGAACTGAATCTAAAACAAACGGTCTGATTTTATTCCAATGCGGTTCAACTGCATCCATGTATGCCGGTGGTGTAGGCTTCCAGGTAGCTGGATTATCTTCGATTGAGTATTTAGGAAAAGAACGACTTTGCTTGTAGTTGTCCTTACTTGACCATTTCATAATAGAATCCGCTACTTGAATTCCATAGGCAACAGATCGCTCGAAAACCTCTTCTGGCATTCCCGTGTCCTTGTACTCTTTCAGTATTTTTTCTATGAAACCATCCATCATATCATCAGAGAAAACCAAAGTCTTACCAACTTTTAAGGTTGCCCGAACAGAAGCAAGTGCGAAACAATATTCCAATGTGGAGTCTGGTTTTGGGACGGCTTTAAGTCCGCGCAATTGTCCTACCAAGCTTACATAATTTTTATTTTTTTGAATCGCAGCTTCGTAGGCTGCAACACTCATGTAGGTGTATATGCGGGAAGCTACTGGTGGTGAAAATATATCGTGTACAATAACATCGGTTACATGCTTAACTGAACGATGAAGGAATTCCGGATTTTCAGCCTTTGCTCTCCAGGCTCCTTCATCACCATTTGAACACGAAACAAAAACTGCACCTATTATAAAACACGAAACAATAAAATTTTTCATTTGACTGTACTTAAGGAATATTCAAAATTATCAAGTCTGGCAAATTAACAAATGATTTTAATCAATATCAGTTTACTTTACAACAAAGTCCTTCATTTCTAAGCCTACGCCTTTTATTTGAATGGATTTCAATTTCTTCGGCAGCGGGGTCACATGTTGTTCGATGCCTTTATCAGAGATCTGTAATCCTCCAAAACCGAAAATAACAGCCTGCAACATTCCTCCTGCACCAGTCGCAAAATATGGATTGGTTCCACCCGCGGTCTCTGCCAACACACCGAATGGTGGCACCTGATTGGGTTTGTAACTTCTTTGAAAAATTTCAAATGCTTTTTCAGGATTACCCAACTTGGAATATAAGGTTGCTAAAACGGAGCTACCCATAGCAGGGCCTTGTGGCGACATGCGTGACTCATAATATTTTAGATCCTTTTCTATTTGTGAACGATCCGTAATAAAATCCAATGGATAGGACAAAAGATTTACATCAGCCTGTTTTATTTCTACTCCATTGTATGTTGCATTTTCCTTTGTCGTTCCATTCGGAAATTTAAGGATAGGAATATTTTGTGCTACATGTTCCCAATCTGTATTGGCCTCAACACCCAATTCCTTTGCAGCTTGTGTCGCATACCGAAGAGCTGTGATGGCCATCGCATTCGTGAAGGCATTATTATCAATATTCTCCTGCCATTCATTTGCGCCTATTACATTATTGATTTCATACTTACCTGGTCCCTTGCGCTCCACGCGACTGGCCCAGAAATCAGCAACTTCCTTCAACATGGGATATCCTCTATCGCGAAGCCAAATCTTATCTTTTGTTACTTGATAATACTTCCAGAAAGCCCAGCCAACACACCCCGTGATGTGATGTTGGAACGGACCTGTCAATGCCCATACCGGTGTATCTTCTGTTCCTTCATCCGATGATTCCCAAGGAAACATCGCTCCTTTATATCCGTGCGAGAATGCATTTTCTTTTGCAGCACCTAAACGTTGATATCGATATTCCAATAATGACTTTGCAATTTCAGGATGTAAGACTAAAATGGGTGGATACATCCATAACTCGGTATCCCAAAACACATGACCGTTATACCCTAATCCTGACAAGCCCATGGGAGATAAGCTATAGGCAGTGCCTTCGCGAGCAAAAGAGTAAAGATGATATAATGCAAAGCGAACATCTTTTTGCATTTGCAGATCGCCTTCAATCACAATATCACTCTTCCATAATTCTTGCCACGCTTCTTCATGACGCTGAAGCAGTCTTGCTGTTCCTTCCAACTTGGCGAAGATGGTAAGACGTTCTGCTTCATTTAAAGGGTCTTGAGTTTGCTCGGTTGAAGTTGCTGAGGATACAACACTGAACTGATACTTCTCTCCTGCTTTTAATTCTTTGGTGAATTTCAAGAGATGCATATTATAATCCCAATCTTCATGAACAAGAGCCGGCTCCTTTCCGTGTTGCTCTGTAAAAATGAAGCTATTGCTAACGGCAACGGTATGTTTGCCTGATGGACTCTTCCCTACCGAAGTAAGTAGAGGAATGGTAACGTGCGGGCGATCAATCTGAGCATACAGGTTGTGAACATCTGTTAAATGATTCGGTGCTTCGATTACACTCATCGGTGTAATTAGTGTATTCTTCTTTGCCGTAATTTCTACAATGGTGAGTGCTGTGTATGGCAAATGACGAAGTGACATCATCGTATGCCGCACGCTTACTTTATCTCCAACATCAAACGTGGTAGTGAGCGATGCCTTCTTCATGTCTAACACTTGTCTGTAGTTGGATATTTCCTTTCGTCCAATCCGAACTCCATCCACATCCAGATTCATGTTTACATGGTTGAATGTTTTTAAAATATTCGAAACTCTTCCACGCTGGTAATAATCATAGACCCCATTTAACACAACATCTTTTACTTTCATCGGCTCAGCCGATGAAACAATCCCTACCATACCGTTGGCTACTGTGACTCCAAAATAATTATTTGGGTCAATATTGGAGGACTCAATGGTCCATGCCTGATCTTGCGCATTGATTGCAAAAGGTACAATTAGTAAAATAAGTATTCTTAGAAGTTTCATATACTTTGTAGATTGATTTTTAAATACCTTCGTCCTCATCCTGCTTTGTAAATTTCAAATCCAGCAAAGAATCCACAAAATTAAAGAATCAATAAAGCGCTTACTTATTTAAAGTAAATGCTGCAACCGTATCGTTGTTCCGTATTACAAAATAACAAATCTTATCCTCCACTTTAATCTTCCGAATCGCTTTAACCTCACCTTTCACTGAAAAACCTGATTGAATAGCGGGTACTGTTGTGAAGTTTCCTTTTCCATTTCCCCTCAGTAATAAACCATAACTCGCATCATACCGTCCCATCTGAATATTCGGTGAATAGAAGTTTCCGGCAAGGAGAACATCTACATTACCATCTCCATCAAAATCATCTGTCAACAAAGCATTGACTGTTGAGAACTGTGCTGCGCGTGGCAAAGGTCTTATTTTGAATTTACCCTTCCCTAAATTTTCGATGTAAGTGGACTCAAACGCATACGTTACATACTGGTCAGCTTTACCAATAGCTTCTGCATTAAACATTTCAGAAAAGGTTGTTTCCGCAAAAGTATGATACGATAAATATTTCTTTTTCAAGTATGGCATTTGCTTGGTCATCTCATCGCGCGTAAAGAATGGATATTCCTTGCCCTTCACATTGTGCGTTACTATCTGATCTGTACTATCATTTGAATCAAAATCACTTACATACATTTTAACCGGTTCTGCAATAGAGGTGTGCAGCTTTGAATTCAATCCGAGGTTACCGGCAATCATATCCAGATCACCATCATTGTCAAAATCAAAAGGTAAGACTGTATTCCACCAGCCGTTGCTCTTTTCAAGGCCACTACCTTCAATCGCTAACGAACTAAGCTTTCCATTTTTACTTAAAAGAATGGTAATTGGACTCCATTCAGCAGCGATAATTAAATCTTTCTCCCCATCTCCATCCATATCAGCCCACGTTGCACTTTTAACAAATCCAAACTTTCGCAAAGAAGGAGCGACTGCATCCGTTACATCAGTAAAATTACCCTTGCCGTCATTTAGAAGAACATAACTATCCGGCTTTACACCATAATGCCAAGGCGTGGTGCGTGCGCCAACAAACATATCGATATCTCCATCGTTATCAATATCGTTCATTGCAAGACAAGATCCTGTTAATTTAATTTCCGGGATACCTTTCGACTTTGAAAAGTTACCTTTTCCATCATTTATGTAAAGTCGTGGTGTCCGATAAGGCGATTGCCCCGAGAACTCATTACCACCGCTGACAACAAACAAGTCATTGTCTTTATCTCCATCCGCATCAAAGAATGCAGCATCAATATCTTCATGCGTGCTATCGAGTTCTATTGCTGGCTGCGCAAGTGTTATAAATTTTCCATTGGCTTTCTGAACGAATACTTTACCCGCTTGCCACTTGGCTCCACCAAGAAAGACGTCTTCTAAACCATCACCATTTACATCTCCAACAGCAGATGCAGGACCTTCAGCCGACATCATATGGGGTATTAGTTGTTCTCTGTTAAATTCAACAAATTTATTTTCTCTGTGCTTATAAGGAATGCTAAATGCACTTGCTACCTCTGTAAACAAAGTTTTTGTCTTGTGAAAACGAGTGTAGTCAAAATTACCACTTGCCTGATTTTGATCAAACACAATTTGTTGATCCGTCTTCACATTGGTTAACTTTTGAAAAAGACCATCATTCCAAACAACAATCACTGAATCCAATTCTGTGTCTGTGTTTGTTCCAAAAATAAGTCGAGGATCAACAGCGCTTTGAAATCCTCTGGTAGGCATGCATTCTTGCATTTGAATATTGCCATTTTTGTAAACAAACACTTTTGTTCCTATGCCAAACAAATTTCCAGACTTGCCCTTTAAATCAACTTTAAGGTAATGATTGATGGGTTGTTCATTGGATTTGTTTTCCTTAGAAAGCGTTTTATTTTCATAAATAAAGGCCTCGTCTTCTACATTATTCATGACAAGATCAAGATCACCATCATTATCAAGGTCGGCATACGCTGTTCCGTTAGAATAGGAAGGTTGATCAAGTCCCCATTCCACTGCTTTGTTTGTAAATGTTGAATCGTGATTGTTGAGGAATAAGTAATTGGGAACTTTAATCTGAGGCATCTTATTGATATACAGAAGCTCCTTTTCACTCATTTCGAATTTCATTTTCATCTGTATTGAATCTACCGTAATGAAATTGATATAGTCTAAATCATTTGACCTTCTGTAAATACCGTTTGCTATAAAAATGTCTTTATACCCATCCAGGTCGAAATCAGCAAACAAAGTCGACCAACTCCAATCTGTTGCCGGAACACCAGCAAGCAAACCGATTTCACTAAAGGTTCCATTCTGATTATTAAGCTGCAGCGTGTTGCGAGAAAACTGGTGGTTATAACCAAAATTAAGTTTGAAGTTATACACATCAAAATTGTCTTCTGCTGCAGATGCCTTGAGGATTATTGGATCTTCGGGCAACATATCCATTGCAATTAAATCAGGAAAAGCATCATTGTTAAAATCAGCAAAATCAACACCCATTGTATATCGACTGCTGTGGTTCATGGCTTGCTCTAACACTTCCTTAAAAGTTCCGTCTTTCTGGTTCATGTAGAGATAATCATTTTCATGAAAATCATTTCCCACATAAATATCAGGCCATCCGTCCAGATCGATATCGCTTACTACAACACCTAGTCCATAGCCAATTACACTGTTGTAAATTCCTGAGCCAGCGGTTACATCAATAAACCTACCATTGTCATTTCGAAACAATCGATCACCTGCTAATGGATGAGGTTCATTTCTCATTGTCGATTTACCAAACGTTCCGTTTTGATGGAGCGAGTGATTGAGCATGAACATGTCTAAATCGCCATCACGATCATAGTCAAAGAAAGAAGCCTGAGTTGCAAATCCAACAAGGTCCAATCCAAACTCCATTGCACGGTCTGTAAATTTCGGAACTCCGTTTTCATCATTCCCTTCGTTTATGAAGAGCTGGTTCTTACCTTTATAGATAAGGTAATCACCTAAGTATCCAACATATAAATCGAGCTTGCCATCGTTGTTAACATCGGCCATGGTTACACCCGTTGTCCATCCATTGAAGCCCTCAACACCTGCTGTCTCAGTGATGTCAACAAACTTGAAATTACCTTTGTTGAGGTAAAGCTTATCAGGTTCCTGATTCGAAGTGAAGTACAAATCAGGAAGTCCGTCTCCATTTAAATCACCTGTAGCAACTCCACCACCATTGTAGAAATACATGTAGTTAAAGATGTTGAAGTCAACACTCTCCTTCAACACATTTCGAAATGTCACCCCCGACTCACTTGATGAAACTAATCTAAACTTAGTATCCTCCTTCTTTGAGCAACCTATGAGAACTATAAAACTGGATATAAAAAAAATCTGTTTGATCATATACTATTTACTTAACCGAATAAAACTTAATGGAATCATTGTTGCGCACGATGGCAATCATTTTTTTACCTTTTGAATTTACGATCGAAATGTGGCGCACCTCACCTTCTATCATTAATCCTGATTCATCTGAGTTTAATGCTATGAAGTTGCCTTTGCCATCACCTTTTAATATTAAACCTTGAAGAGCATCATAACGCCCCACTTCAGGCTTAACAGCAAACAGGTTTCCACCAAGAATAATATCCGGAAGCTTATCGTTTGTGACATCTGTTACCTGAATTCCAAAGACAGGTGAAACCTGAGCAAAAACCGGAAGTGGTTTGCGTTGAAATCCACCGGATCCATTATTTAAAAGAATGGACGATTGAGGCTCATAAAATTTTAATACGCTGGCTCGTGCTAATAATTTCGGATCAAAAATTTCAGATACTGATTTTGTTGCATAATCCTTATAGTAATTAAATTTCTTTTTCATGGAACTCATTTGTTTCACAATATCCTGCCGTAAGGCAATTGGATATTCTTTGTTATCACTTTTTAGAAAACTAAAGATGGGTTCGATTGAACCGTTCTGATCGAAATCATTTACATATAAAGAAATGGGCTTTTCCAAAGTGGGTTTGAATTTAGAGTTCAGTCCAAGATTACCCAATACAAAATCCAGGTCACCATCATTATCAAGATCGGCCGACTCTATTGAATTCCACCATCCTTCTGATTTCTCAAGACCAGAAACATTTTCAATTTTGGTGAATTGTTTTCCATCGTTACTAAAAATGGTGATGGGCATCCAATCCCCTACGATCATCAAATCAACAAAACCATTCTTATCATAATCAAACCACGCAGCATCGGTAACCATACCGAGTTTTTTAAAGAGTGGTGCTATTGAAGATGTGGCATCGGTAAAATTTCCTTTTCCATCGTTCATCAGAATAAACTGATCACACGGTAGCCCATAGTAAGATGGTATCACTCCTGTGCCTACAAAAAGATCGAGATCACCATCATTATCAATATCTGCAGGTTTTACACAGCTACCACTCTGATAAAGTAATGGAAGTTTGTCTTTCGCAATTTCAAAGTATGGAGAACCATTGCGCATACCCTGGTTGATATACAAGCGATCAAGATTATACTTTGATTGAGAAGTGTATTCCGACCCACCGGTAACAACGTATAAATCATCATCTGCATCACCGTCTGCATCAAAGAATACAGCCTCAACATCTTCTGAGAGGGAATCAACATCAAAGAGATTCGTGTTGAGTTTGGAAAAAACAGTTTGTGATTTTTGTATATAAATAGCGCTTGGCTTCCCGACTGATCCACCAATAAAAAAATCGTCAAGACCGTCTTTGTTAATATCTGCCTTGGCAAATGCTGGGCCTTGAGTAGATAACATGTGATACAGTAATCGATCCCTGTCAAAGTCATTAAAACTATTTTCCTTGTGTATTACTTCAGTTGTTTTTACTTCTTGAAGCAATGGTTTGATTACTTTGCTCTTAATAATCCATTTCCGATCTGCAGCAATGTAATCGGCCATTAAAGTCTGGTTTACTTTTACATCTTTTAAAACCTGCATTTTATCATCCGGCCAAATTACAATCAGGCTATCCACTTTATTGTATTTTCCCAGGCCAATCACCATTCTATAATCCATGCTGGATTGAAAACCGCGTATAGGCATGTGATCAAAAAATAATTCTTCATTCCCAACGAAAGCATGTATTGATGCTCCTAATCCAAAAACGTTACCAGCCGCTCCCTTAAACTGAACGGATAAATAGTTGTTACCCTTCTGCTCACTACTTTGATTCTTATAGACAAAAGTTTCCTGATTTACATTGTTAACGATAAGATCAATATCTCCATCGTTATCAAGATCACCATAGGCCGCACCGTTCGAAAAGCTGGGTTCATCCAACCCCCAAGAAGAGGATACATTTTCATATTGCCATTCGCCCTTTCGCTTTAACATAAAGTTGCTAAGCTTTTGCGAATTCATCTTTTCTACAAATTCTCTGAAGTCAACTTTCTTTCCATCAATGGCAGCATGAATCTGATCGCTGCTACCTAAGAACTCAACAAAGTCCTGATCAGTAACATCTTTGTAAATACCATTGCACACAAAAATTTCCTTATAGGCATCATTGTCGAAGTCGGCCATCAATGCACCCCAGCTCCAGTCCGTTCGTGAAACACCTGCCATCTCTCCGATTTCAACAAAGCAGTTGTTCCCAGTATTTACTTGCAGCATGTTGCGCATAAATTGATGATAGTAACCATTCTTCAGTCGCAGCTGATATACATCGTAGGTTTCAAAAGCTGTCATTGTTTTTAACCTGTAATCATCTTCAGGTAACATATCGGTCGAGAAAATTTCAGGACGTCCATCGTTATTCAAGTCGGCAAGATCTGCGCCCATCGAAAACATACTGAGATGTCCCATGTACTTTTCAAGAGATTCAGAAAATGTTCCATCATGACTATTAATATAGAGGTAGTCTCGTTCGTAAAAATCATTGGAAACATATATATCTGGCCAATTATCATTGTTAACATCGCCAACGGTTACACCTAACCCAAAGCCAATGACACTTCCATAAATGCCCGCAAATTCACTAACATCAACAAAGTGGCCCTTCTCATTTTTATAAAGTTTGTGGCCACCAAACTCATCTCGCTTATCACGCAGGTTTTTAAAGCCTAATGTTGAAATGGGTCGGAATGAATTGTTAAGGACATAACAATCGAGATCTCCATCCTTATCATAATCAAAAAATGCAGCATGAGTCGAGAACCCCTTGTCTGCTAAACCGTATTCTTCTGCTCTATCTGTAAAAGTTAAATTACCGTTGTTAATGAACAATTCATTCTCTCTACGATCTCCTTTAATATCACCGGAATTACAAACATAAATATCCAGTAAGCCGTCCGAATTTATGTCGACTATGCTTACACCTGTTGACCAAACCTTTGTTCCTTTTACTCCGGCCTTTTCTGTAATATCTTCAAACTGAAAATTACCTTTATTGAGGTAGAGCTTATTATCACCCATGTTGGAGGTTAAATAAACATCAGCCAAACCATCGTTGTTAATGTCGCCAATACCTACTCCACCGCCATTGTAGAAATTGCGATAGCGGAATACATCGAAGTCCTCGCTTACGGTTAGTTTATTTTCAAATTGAATTCCTGTTTCACTTGAAGTCATTGTCCGAAACAGGGTATTCTCTACTTTGCCAGGCGCTTTATTTTCTGGATTGCAGGAAAAAACAAATAGTATAGGTAACAAAAAAACAATCCGCATAAAATTGTGAGGTCAAATAAAAGCGTAAAATAAAAAAAGAAGACAAGAAAAATTCTTGTCTTCTTTTTATTTAGTTAACCGTCCGTGACGAGTGGATTTTAATTAACTGTAAAAGGGTCTCCCGAAGTTCCTACAACACCATCTACATCTACAGTAATTTTTCCTGTGGTTGTATTTGGAACGATTACGGTTAAAGTATTGGCAGCAGCATCCTTTACATTTACTTCCACCACTGTGGCAGCGACACCATTAAACATCACGATATTATCATCAGCAGTTTTACTGAAATTTGTACCAGTAATTACAACCGTTGATCCCACAATGCTCTTTGAAGGGGTGAATGAAGCAATCTTTGGTGTAGGAACGCTAAAATCCTTATCGGTAGTTGCTATGCCATTAGCACCGTTTACTTCAACTGTGATTTTTCCAGTAGTTGCTCCTGATGGAACATTTACTTTTATAACGTTGGCTAAAGGATCGGTTACGTCCACACTGTTTACGGCTGTGGCAACGCCATTTATCTCAACGACATTATTTGCCGGCGTGGAGCTGAAATTTACACCTGTAATAGCAACTTCAATTCCATCAACACCATTACCTGTATTTGGACTAAAATCCAAAATAGCAGGCGCAGGAGTTCCGGCACTAACAGTGAAATTTGTAGTCGAAGTTCCGGTATGACCACCAACCGTTACAGAAACCGGACCAGTCGTAGCCCCCGCAGGAACGACAACGGTTAGATTGCTTGTGGAAGTTTTGGAGGATATCACTTTTGCCTCAACACCATTAAATTTCACAGTGTTTTTTCCTGCAGCACTAAAGTATGTGCCAGTGAGTTTCACCAGTGTACCTACAGGCCCTGCATTTGGGGTGCCTTGATCAGTATAGTTCGTAAAGCTATCCACTGTTGGAGTTCCGATCGTTGGATCTTCACTTGTGTCACATGCTTGCAAAACGAATAATGTAATTGCAATCAAAAGAACCATAGATCCAAATAGCGATCTTTTTATTGGTCTAATTATATTTTTTCTCATGAATAATGAAATTTAGATTTTGATAGATAACTATTAGTATCCAGGATTTTGCTTCAAATTCGGGTTAGAATCCAAGGCTTGCTGAGGAATGCAATACAGAACCCTGAAGTCATCCTTATTATCACCTTTCTCATCCCAATCCTCATTGAATTTCTCAAAACGGATAAGATCCATTCTGCGCAATCCTTCCCAATAAAGTTCACGACCTCTTTCATCAAGCATAGAGCTTGCATCCACACTACCTAAAGCACTAGCACCACGAACGCTCCTGAGGGCATTGACAACTTCTAACGCTGTCTTCGTACTGGTTCCTCCTCGTAAAATCGCTTCAGCCTTCATTAAGTATACATCTGCGTAGCGCATAAGTACATATTTGTCATAGGTAGCAGGGTGATACTTAATAACACGAATACCCTTATTTGTAGCTGCACCTGAAAGCGGAACATCGTTAGAAAATTGGAGCGGCAAAGTTGTTCGTGTATCAACTAAGTTCTCATCGTTGTCCTTTGTCTGTTGGCCTACAAGGAATCCTAATTTAATACCGTGGAAATCCTTTCCTGATGCCGCTGGGCTTGGTGCTCCTATTCGTTTATCGGCTGGTTCAAACTTTCCATAGAAATCTGCCAGAGTTGCAAAGCCATTCCATCCACTCGGATTTTGGTTATAATGCAGTGTCATGTAAACCCTATTTTGAGGGGACCCTTGTTGGCTGATTAAAATAACTTCATTTGATCCACCTTTAGCAAAATTATCAAAGTAGTTAGTTGACAAATCATATCCTGATGCAGTAACAGCATCACAATATTGAACGACTTTGGTCATATCCGCTGCATCAAAAGTATATGGACCAATTCCATCCTCATCCAAATAGATCGCTTTATTTAGGAACAGTCTAGCCAAAAGTGCATTTGCTGCTGCTTTACTTGCTGTTTTTCCACCACCAATTGGGCCTGTATTAGGTAAATCAGCCAACGCAGAGGTTAAGTCCGCAACAATAATATCAAATGCTTCAGCTCTTGTTTTTACTTCTGGATTAACATCTGGTCCATCTGTGGTTTTTCTTATTGGAAGTTGACCCCATAAGTCCAACACAAACCATCTGTTATAAGCCATTAAGAATTTTGCTTCAGCTTTTTGTTGCGCTGATGCATCAGAAGCTTCCAGGATAAGACTGGCTCTATAGGCATTTTGATTTAATGTATTCCATGAAGAGAGTACATAAGAGTGAGCAGGATCCCAAGTATGGGTATACAAAGATCTCCAAACACCATTATCACTCCAATCCACACCACGTGTTGGTGGTATTAATTCATCTGATGTATGCTCATACAAAGAATATACTCCTGCCTGATCTGTAAATGCACTCAAGTCATTGTAAGAGGCCTGTAATAAGTCAGTGGCACTCGAATTTGTACTACCACCTGATGAAACTACCACGCGCGAATCCTTTTCATCCGTTACCAGATCAGTACAGGCAGAGAATAGGCCTACACTGAGAACTGTAACTAATCCAATTAATTTTTTAGTATTCATAGTTGATTGATTTAGAAAGTTGCATTTATCCCAAACGTGAAAGTTCTAGCCTTAGGATAGGTAGTATAGTCAATTCCAGCATTGGCGATATTTGGTAAATCTCTACCTAATGTTTGCTGTTTATTGATACTCACTTCAGGATCCTGGAATGGATAGTCAGTAATCACAAATAAATTCTGACCTGTTAAACTAAACCTCAAATTTGAAATGTATGAACTGTTAATTTTCCAGTTATATCCTAAAGTCATATTTTGAAGTCTTACGAAAGACGCATTATATAAGAATCGGGTTGAAACATCTGGTGCGTTAAGTTTGTCTTCCGTTGTTGTAGGAACATCAGTTGTTGCATTTCTACCATTAGCAAGAGAACCTGCAGTAAAGAAAGCGTTCGCTGTGTTGCTATATACATATTGTCCAAACTGACCACTGAAGAAAAAGTTTAAATCCCAGCTCTTATAAATAAATGTGTTGTTCAAACCGAGAGTCACCTTTGGTTGTGCTGATTTACCAACAAATTTCTGAACATCTCCACCTTTGTACTTCGCAATTCCATTTTCATCAAACCCATCAAACTCACGTACATAAAATGAGAAAAGTGGTTGTCCATCTGCAATTCTCTGACAGTATGCACCAGAAAGACCTTGTCCATTTATTTCACCTGTATTATAGAAAGTACCCAGGTTCTTCACTTCACTTTTGTTGTACGCCAAGTTACCACCCAATGTCCATTTAAAGTCTTGCTTCATGATTGGATTACCTTCCAAAACAAGTTCAAATCCTTTGTTGTAAATATTAGCAGGTAAGTTTTTGTAAACAAAAGGCTGAGATGCTGGTTGTGCTGCATAAACAATAGCCAATAGATTCGTTGTATTCTTTGAGTAGAAATCTAAACTACCTCGTATTTTGTTGCCAAAGACTCCGAAATCAAATCCAAAGTTAACCTGAGCTGTTGATTCCCACTTCAAATCCGGATTAGCAAATGCCACAGGTGCAAGTCCACCACCATTTACACCATCTGCTGGTGAGGTTATACCCCAACTACTGAAACGTTGTCTGTCCGTGTAAATATTGTGTGGAATCTGCTGATTTCCCGTTACCCCGTATCCTGCGCGGAAACTTAGTTCATCAAAAAGATCTGGAACAAAAGCCTCATCACTCATTCTCCATTTGAAGGCAAAGGAAGGGAAATATCCGTACTTATTATTTCCTCCAAAACGAGTTGAACCATCCGCACGTAAAGTTGCAGTTAATAAATATTTTTCACTGAAATTGAAATTCACTCTTCCAAAATAGGATTGAAGTTCATCCGTAGTATTTGACGAGTTTGATCCAATAACAGAACCTTTCAAACTTTGATCAGCTGATGCAAGGTTGTTGATCATTTCTTCCGGATTGTCTGTTCTGAAATGACTGAATTCAAAACCTTGGGTTTGGTAATTAAAGCTTTGATATGAATAACCTAACAAACCTTGGAAAGTAAGATTGCTTCCAATCTTCTTATCGTAGTTCAAATAATTTTCCCACAGTACGTTCTCTGTCTCTACGTTGTTAAGATAGAGTCTTCCCAAATTATAAATGTTTGAAACATTCAACAATCTTGAAAAAGCACCCTTACGCAAAGAAGTGGATCTATCAAAACCATAAACTGTCTTAAACTTTAACCCTTTTATAATCTCATACTCAGCTGATATATTTCCCAAACCCCGGGTAGTGTTTGTATAACTCTTACCCAGTTTCAACATCGCCACAGGATTAGGTTCCGTATTGCTTAATTGGAAGAATGTACCATCTGGATTATACACTGGATTTGTAGGATTCGCTTTCAAAACGTTTCCAATCAAATCACCTTCAAATCCTGAGTTAGTAGTTACCGGAACGTTATCATCTGTGTTCTGAGAAACTGTGAATTGCGTGGAAATTACCAATTTATCGCTCATAAATTTTTTGGTGCCATTAAAACGCATCGTGTATCTTTTAAGGCCACTTGTATGGATGATACCTTGTTGATTCATGTAACTTCCAGAAAATCGATAATCGCCAGTCTTATCTCCTCCACCGAATGAAAGATTGTGATTTTGGGTATAAGCAGTTCTGAATACTTGCTTTTGCCAGTCTGTATTAGCGCCTTTGTCAATAGCAGCTTGTGCTGATGGATCTGCATTATATTTCGCATACCCAGCCAAAAAGCCATTTCTGTCAAGTAAGTCATATTCTTTTGAGATTGTGCTCATGCTTCCGCTAGCAGAATATTCTAAAACGGAATTCCCTGATTTTCCTTTTTTGGTTGTAATCAGGATAACACCGTTTGCACCACGGGAACCGTAGATGGCCGTTGCCGATGCATCCTTTAGAACAGTAATGTTCTCAATATCATTGGGGTTCATGAAATTCAGCGGGTTTCGCGCAGCACTTTGTCCAACACCTCCAACCATACCGGTAGATTGCGTATCATCGTTACTGAGGGGAACACCATCAATAACATATAATGGTTGAGTACCTCCTAAAACAGAAGATGTTCCACGAATACGAATGTTTGCCGCTGCGCCTGGCTCACCACTTGTAGTAGTAATCTGAACACCTGCGATTTTACCTTGCATTAATTGCTCAGGTGAAGCAATAACACCTTGATTAAAATTCTCCGATTTTAACGCAACCAGCGCTCCGGTTGCGTCCTTCGCTTCAACATTTCCGTAACCAATAACAATCACTTCAGACAGTGCTGTTACGTCGGATACCAAGACAACATTGAAGGTTGTCTGCGCACCTACAGGCACTTCCTGAGCAGTGTACCCTACAAATGAAAATACAAGTGTGGCGTTTGGTCCAACGCTGAAACTAAACTCACCATTCGCGTTACTAATGGTTCCGTTGTTTGTACCTTTTTCCACAACGTTTACACCCGGCAATGATGTTCCATCATCGGAGGAAGTCACTTTTCCAGACACTGTTCTACTTTGCGACCAAGCGGAGGCTGTGACAAGCAACAGCAGCACCGCTAAGTATCTGCTCAAATACAGATAAAATTTTGTCATACGTTTTTGTTTTTGGGTTAATAAATAACAAACTCCATCGCTCTAAAGGATTGGGGTTAGCAATCGATTTCGAACTAAACCATAAGGTATGACTAAAACTTCTAAGAAAGCACACAAAACACACATAATTTTTGTCGGAATCGAGATCGCAAACGTTTGCGATGAAATTTAATAGTCAAAATGACTTTATGTACCCTTTATTTGAGCATAAGAGAAGCTATTGAAAATATTGTGAGACTATTTGAGCAAAAGGATGCGAGTTGATTGAGCTGGGACCGAGAGGTGTTCCAGGGAGAATTCTTCCTCACTTAGTATATCTTTTCCTATCCCGAATCCTTCTAAATTCTCTTTGAATCGAGCTAAGTCCAATGAGCGATCAGAGGGATTAGCATTCATAATAACCATAACCGTTTTACTCGTTGAACTTCTGAAGTACACATAAACATTGTCTTCAGGGATATAATGAGTGAGTTTACCAGAATGAATAACCTCCTCATTCATTCGCCAATTCAAAAGCTTTTTCATGAAATCATATGCTTCATTCTGCTCGGGAGTTCTCCCTTCCTTTGAAAATGCATTAACTGAATCTTTTGCCCAGCCTCCTGGAAAATCCTTTCTGATTTGCGAATGATTGCTACCATCGCCATCCATCAACAACTCTGTGCCATAATAGAGCTGTGGTATTCCCCGTGTAGTCAATAAAAAAGCAAGTGCCATCTTAAGCTTTTTCATATCGCGACCAATTGATAAATAAAACCGCGTCAAGTCGTGGTTATCTAAGAATATGAGATTGCCATTGGCATTTGGGTAGGCAAAATCCTGACCCAATAAATTATAAAGCCGGGCCATGCCTGTGTCCCAGCCTCCTTGTTCGTTCAATGCCTGAGGAATGGCAAAGTAAAGTGGAAAGTCCGTAACCGAAGGCAAATATGAATTATATCCATCTTTGTTAATCATGTCTTTCTGCCAATAGGCGGTATTGGGTACATTGTTAATCCACACCTCTCCTACTAAATTAAATGAGGGGTACTCTTCCAAAATTGTTTTCGCCCATTGGGCCATAAAATTTTTGTCCGGGTATGGATAGGTATCCATTCGAATACCATCAATGCCTGCATACTCAATCCACCACAAAGAATTTTGAATGAGATAGGTTGCGAATAACGGATTGGTTTGATCCACATCGGCCATCATGGTATCAAACCAACCGTTGCTCATCTTCTGCAAATCACTTTTTGATTGATAAGGATCCGATACTGCTTGGCCCCTATAGTTTGATGTTGTATAGGTTGGGAATTGATGAATCCAGTTTTTTTCGGGAAGGTCCAGCACCAACCAGTACGTTGTTCCAATATGGTTCATCACCATATCCTGAATTACCTTTAATCCAAGCTGATGACTTTTATTGATAAGCGAAACATATTCTTCATTTGTACCCAGCCTGGCATCTACTTTATATAAGTCTGTAATAGCATAACCATGATAGCTCGCTCTATTTACATTGTTTTCTAATACAGGGTTAAGCCAGATCGCGGTAACGCCAAAATCTTTAATATAATCAAGGTGATCCGAAATTCCTTTCAAGTCACCACCATGACGCCCATACGGTTTCTCACGATGAGCACCTTCAAACATTCCCGGAATTGTATCATTATTTGGATTTCCATTCGCAAAGCGATCGGGCATAATGAGGTACATCACGTCAGACGAATTAAAACCCTGAATACGATTCTTTTCGTTCGACTTGTTTCTTAATTCATAGTTATAGACAAACGATTTTTTACCCAGCTCAAAAGTGAAGGGAACATTTCCAGCTTGCGCAGAGGGTGAAATGAATAGTGTTAAAAAAAGATAGTGTGAATTTTCAACCTTCTTCACTTCCTTCAATGAGACCCCCGGATAATTAACGCTAACCGCATAATCTGACACATTGCTATTCAGGTTATGAAAAAGTATCTGCACATCCGTGTTCTTCATTCCGATCCACCAAAATGCTGGCTCTACATGTTGGAAAGATGGTGCTGGTTTCTTCTGGCTAAATGAACTCTGACTAATACATACAATCGCAAATAGTAAAAATATTTTCTTCATGAGAATTTATGCTCTTATTCGTAGGCTTAAAATCATTTCTCCACGATCTATTTTAGGGCGTCACAGTTTGGATTATTTTTTTATCACTTTAATCCGGTACGTTTTTTCTTTCGAATGAACCTCCGCTATGTATAATCCCTGAGCTACATTGCCAACATCCCAGGCAGATTTCGAAAGACGTGGCGGAATTACCTTCATTCCCTGAGTGGTGTATAAATACAGTGCTGTGATAGGTCCATTTTCACGCTCCACTTCTAAAATCGATTCAACAGGATTGGGGTAAACCTTAATCTCATTAACGACACTTTCCTCTACAGTAGTAACAGGAGTTTTTATCGGATAATCTGTAAATAGTTTATATTCTCCCGCTGACAAATTCATCGTATAGGGTATTGTATTTACAATAACAGGTTTACCATCCAAAAAGTAATCGTACCATGTACCAGTATGCGAGAAATTTATTGAAACGCTTTTGCTGGTTACGTTAAAGTTTCCAGCAACCTGTGCATTCATTTCATCTGTGGATTGTGGCGTATCGGTATAAGGAGAATTTTTAAGGGTGAACTGCTTAACTAATGAACCTCCGTCTGTAAACGTAATATCATCCGCTTTAAAAATAGAATATGTTTTTCTGAGTGAAATTACATCTGCAAAATGCTGATACAACGCGTATCGATATGTATCATCATAGTATTCCCACTTCACAGGTTTTGCACCTACTCTTCCTCCTTCATTTATCGACACATCGTAACCCAACTCGCCAAATTGCCATACCATCTTAGGTCCAGGAATCAAGAATAAAAAAGTGGAAGTGGCTTTCACACGATCAAGGCCGGTATGCAGATTCTTTATATTATAACCTGATGAAGAATTACCATTTTGATTATTTCTGTACATCACCCTCTCTTCATCGTGACTTTCCATATAGGTCACGAGGTTTGAATCGCTCCATCCCCTTGATTTAAAAGATGACCACGATAGATCTGAACCACTGCTTGCACCAATTGATGTCTGAGAGAATGAGTAATTCATATTTCCCCAAAGCATCATACCATTATCCGAAAGTTCTTTCTCTTCGGTGTTATCGGCAAAATGTTCTAAAATTACGTAGGCATCTGGTGTGTGGGACCAGATTTTGTTTGCCATTCTTTTCAGGATTGCAATTCGTGATGCATCATAGGCGGACCATAAGCCTACATCGGTGTTATATTTTTGAGTAAATCCTTTTGATAAATCAAAACGAAAACCGTCAAATCGAAATTCCTTTATCCAATACTCTGTAACTCGATCAACAAAGTCTTTGGTATTTTGTGATTCATGATTGAAATCAAAGAATACACTAAAAGGATGCGTTGCTTGTTGATTAAACCATGGACTGTTAGCAGCAGGTTTATCTCCATTCCAATACATTTTCACAAGCGGGCATTCGTAGTCAGCCTGATTGAGAACCATGTCGAGCAGAACAGCAATACCTTTTTGATGTGCCTTGTCTATAAGTTCTTTTAATTTATTTTTCGGACCATAAGCCTTATCGGGCGCGAAATAATAAATGGGATTATAACCCCAGCTATCGTTGCCCGAAAATTCCATAATGGGCATTAGCTCGATACCATTAATTCCAAGTTCCTGCAGGTAATCCAGTTTATCAATCACATTTTGATAAGACCGTTCTGTATCAAAATCCCGGATCAGCAATTCGTAGATAGTCAAGTCTCTTTTACTGGGTTTCACAAAATTATTCACTTGCCAACTGTATTGAGGTTGTGCAGTTTGAAGAACCGTTACAATTTCACTTGCGCTTGTCGGATACGTCTTTAGGTCCGGATAGACCGAAGCGGAAATGTAGGAATCATTGGATGGATCAAGAATCTTGTCAGCATACGGATCACCCACTTTTATACTCTCATCAACCAGATATTGAAAAGCATATTCTTGTCCTGCCGTAAGGCCATTTATCTCCAACCAGTAATGGTCGGCATCCTTTTTCATTTGAAATGCAGATTGTGGCGTCCAACTGTTAAAATCACCAATAACATAGACTGAAGATTTATAAGGTGCATATAAACTCAACGTAACCTTTGTGGGATGAGACTCATCATAATTGATTCCGTCAACAACTCCTGATGGACGCGGAAGGCTCTCGGTAGGAGAACGAACAACATATGTAAAGGAAGCTTGTTTTATTTCGCTTCCATTGTTTGCTTCAATCACCACATCTGAGGACCCGGAGGATTCTGTAACGGTGTGAACATAATTCAAAGAAGTTGCACCCGTAACGGTCGACACAATATTTCCATCTATTTTCAGTGTCATATCAGAAACAGAGGACGCATTGGCAGTAATATTAATCTGGTCTCCCTGATTTTTAAAGATGAGTGATTGTGATGGGGATGTAAAATTAACCAAAAGGCTACCTGTATTTAAGACAATGATCCGATCATTGTCCGTTTGTTTATTGTCAGTCCAGTTTTTTGTTTTGAGCTTTATTCCGATCTTCTTTAATTCAGAAGCCGGCTTGTTAAAAAAGACGGTGGGTGTAAACGTAATCTGATACTTATCCGGGTTTGTACTGATGCGAACACATTTTGCTGCATCCTGGGCAGGAGATGTGGCAGGATCGACATTGGTTGGTGCATCACAACTGGAAGCACAACCTTCCGAAACCCATGTCCATATCCATACCGGGCTGGTGGTACCGTTCCACGAATATCCACTTAAAGAAGTTCCGCTAACATCCACCGTGATGGTGACTGGCTGATCCGCTATTGGAAAGACTGGATTGGTGGTGACTACCTGCGCCATGCAAAGGTTAACACACCAGCACGTAAAGATGGACAGCAAAAACTTTTTCATCGTATTACCTTAAAAAAAGCAAACAGCGTAAAGAATTCTTTACGCTGTTTGCGGTTAACTATTCTCTATTAAAATTAATTCAATGTGATGGTGTACTTAAACCCGCTAACCGGATTTAATATCATTTCAATATGATAATTGCCAGCACCAGGCGTAGGTATATCGCTACCACCATACTCCAGGGTTGTGTCGCCACCATTATCACCAAAGTTCACATCCCAGCCGTCATTGGCCCTGAATTTAAATTTGCCAGTAGCCGCCAGGTCTACATCTATTGACCATGTATATGTCCCGGAACCTCCAGAGAAAATCATATCGGTATCTGATCCCCACCCGCCTGGTGTAGCATCACCTATTATGCCCCAATTCATCAACTGAACTGAGTAAGTCTTCGCAATGAAATCACATTGAATGCGATAAAATCCAGCAGTTGCTACTGATACATTGTCTTCTCCTTCTTGTTCCAATACACCGCTATTTCCTGGCTTCATTCCCCAGTCTCCGGCCCAGTCCTGTACTTGTAGGAACTTGAATCCATCAGCAGTCAGGTATGCATAAATTTCGAATTTACCGTCACCCGTTTTTACAAAAGGAATTGAGCTACCAGGATTCCAGCCTGCGGAACTTGCTCCCCCTACCAAATACAATTGGTCAGGATATGGATACCTTACCAAAATCAATTCATAGCGTAGGTTGACATCGTTGAAGGTGATTTTGTAGAAGGCATCGGCAACCGTATTAGGTAACACAATGTTGGGACCAAACGCTTCTGCCTTTCCATCAAAGTTTGAGTCACCATAATTTTCACCTTCAAACTCAGGGCTCTCTGCAAATTTAAAAGCATCACCAGACTTCAATCTTACTTCCGTAAGTTCCCAATTGTGGTCGGAAATTAACTTGAATGCATATTGCGTTCCTTGAAATTCATTAATATTTCCAAGTAAAAACAAACCGGCCAGATTGGACTTGAAGGTAACAGCGGACTTGACTGTGTACTTAAGAGTTTCATCATTGAACTGAATGTTCACTGGACCAGAGTAGCCACAATTTGTGTCTGGACCACCTCCTGTTGTTACCGCCATTAGTCCATCGCAATCAGAATCACCCCAGTCTGCATCAGACCAGTCGGTTGTGTTTTTAAACTTAAACTTTCCACCGTTTAAGTCCACATTTTTTATTTCCCAGGTATTGGCAGCAATCAACACCAACTCACCCGCTCCCCAACCATTAAACTCGCCAGCAATAAACATGGCTGAATTGTTAGCGGGATAAAGCTGATCAACAATATCAAATGTTGTGATTGACTCAGTGGTTTGATCATGCGTATCAGTTGCATTAACAACTAATGTGTACGTACCATAATCCAATGAAGCCGCGTCAAAATCAACTGCCTCTGCTATAATGGAATCCAATACTCCTGTTAAGGTTTCCGTTTTGCTGAACAGCTCATTGCCATCAGCATCTTTTAACGTTACAGTTCCAGAAGCCAGAGGAGATGAAGCTCCATCTCCCAGCGCAACTTTGATTTTAAACTCGCCAATCTTAACACTTGTTTTAGGACTGACACTTAGGATGGATGGCGGAAAATCGGTTAGTGCATCAACATCAAGCTTATCTTGACAAGATGAGAATGCAACTAACGAAATGAATGCCGTTATTATATATAGCTTGTTCATATTCATTTTTTTCAATTAAGATTAAAGACTACTCCGGTTTTTAATAACCTTCATTCTGCTTTAGTTTGGTATTTGCAATCAATGCAGCTGAAGGGATTGGAAATACATTTCTGAAAGTCTCAGTCTGTTTTCCCGCAACTTCATTTCCTTTCCATGGCCAAACGGCACGCACATCGTCCGTAGGGCTGGTGGTAAATAAATCGAATCTCACCAAGTCTGTTCTTCTATGGCATTCCCAATACAACTCTCTTCCTCTTTCATCAATAATAAAATCAAGATCAAGTTGAGGAGCCGTAATGTTACCACTTGCATTTCCATATGCACGGGCACGAAGCTCATTTACATACGATAGAGCGGTAGCTGCATCACCACCAGCGCCACCACGTAATACAGCTTCAGCATACATCAGATAGGTGTCAGCAAGTCTGAATACTGGAAAGTCAGTATCTGCAAAATTGGAATTGGAACCCGGTGCTCCCTCTGACGTCACGTTTTGAAATTTAGGAATTGCATAACCTTCGTTAAAGGAAGTATTGGGTGTGTTGATAATGTCCTTTGACTGGCCATTCGTATAAAACATTGACCGGTTGTCGCCAGAAACAGGAAATAAATCTACAATGTTAGAAGTAGTTCGTAATCCAGCCCAGCCGCTGCTAACACCATAATCATTTGCACTCATATTACCTCCTATGGCTGCGTGACATAGGAAGGTTGTTCCACCATACGTTTGTGTATGTGTACCATCGAAGGCAACAGCAAAAATTATCTCCTGAGATCTGTGATTATCAGCCTTAAATAAATTCTGGTAAACCGGTTCAAGATTATATGAGCTCACTTGAAGAATCTTGTTCAGATAGGTAAGACTCTCTGTGTATTTTACAGTGCCAGAACCCAGGTAAACTTCTGCATTCAAATACAGCTTGGCAAGCAACATCCATGCTGCAGCTTTGTCAACCCGCGGGTACTCAACTGTTTTGGGATCAGATAAATCGTCATTGATGTCTATCAATTCGCTTTCAATTAAATTAAAAACATCTTGCTTGCCTCCTTCCGGCTGGCCGGGAGCATCTGTGCCTATCGGAGTTGTTTCTGGAACGATGGGAACGCTTCCAAACATATCCAAACCATGCCAGTAGCTGAGCGCTCTTAAAAACCGCACTTCAGCTCTGTATTTTTTGATCTCTGCTTTTAGCTCATCAGTAGCTCCTCTTGAACTCACCAATTCATCTGTCGTTTGTCTTAAAAACTCATTTGCCATGGATATCTGAAAATAGATTCTGTTAAACATGGCATTGAGAAATTCACTTTGAGATGTCCAGGTGTGAAAGTGATAGGTTTGTATTGTCCCGTCATTCCATCCGATCACCGCTTCGTCCGTTGGTAACTCCTGAGCATTGTAATATTGACGGATATACTGAGAAAAGCCACCATTAATTCCGGAGATGTCTGTATTGTCATCACCGCTGCCCTGACCTCCAATCGCCAGACCTGCGTAAACTTTTGCCAGAAATTGTTTGTACGCTGCGGGATCAGTGAACACCACATCAGCCGAAGCAGAACTCTTAGGCTTAACGTCTAAATCGGTACACGCGGCAAGCCCAAAAAGGAGTGCCATCGATATGATCTTATATAATTTTTTCATAAACTTTTTAAATTTTAATAATTAGATCCCAACCCTCACACCAAGAACAAATGTTCTGGCTCTTGGGTAGAGATTGTTATCAATACCCGATATACTGGTTTCAGGATCCAGGCCCGAATACTTGGTAATAACAAAAGCGTTCTGCACAGTAGCATACACACGAATGGTGGCTTTTGAAATCTTCTGAACAGAATAACCCAACGTTAAGTTATCCATGCGAAGAAATGACGCGTTCTCTACATAAAAATCAGAGTAGTATTGAGGATTAAAATAATTTGTCTTTAGAACGGATGTAACCATGTTCCGTGGACGAAATGCATCCGCAGCTGCTTTGAAAGTTGCCTGAGAAGCGACATTGTTATAAACGTAGTTTCCTAAATTAGCACGCAGCGTAAAACTTAAATCAAAGTTCTTGTAGTTCAGTTGAGACGTTAACCCGAGAAGTACACTAGGCGATGGTTTTTTGTAAGGCTGTAAATCCTTCTCATTAATAACATTGTCAGTATTCTGATCAACAAACATATCAATCAATGGTGTATCACCTAAGTTATCCGAAACCGGCTTACCATCTGCTCCCGTCTTATGTTCCCAAACATAAAATGCATTCACAGGTTGGCCTACTTTCAGGATTTGAATAGTGTTACCAACTCCTCCGGAAATTCCTCCTGTCTGATACCCTGGGAAATTAGGATCAGGGTTACCATCAAGAGTAATGATCTTATTTTTATTTACAGCTGCATTTAGGCCAATGCTCCAGGTGATATCTTTTGTTGCCACTGCTACAGCATTAAGGGTTAACTCAATGCCCTGGTTTTTCACTTCTCCAACATTCGTTAAGATGGTGTTCGTTAAGTTGGAACCTGGGGCTACAGCTCGCGTGAACAAAAGCTCCGAAGTGTTTTTCTGATATACGTCTAAATTCGCTGTCAGCCTGTTATCAAAAAAGCCCATGTCTAAGCCCAAGTTGGTAGATGCAGTTTGCTCCCACTGAAGATTGCTGTCATAACCTGATGGGCGTATGGTCGTATAGTAGTTGCTTCCAAATTGATAGCCCGCTTGTGAGCTACTAGGCGTATAGGAAGACAAGTATCGGTAGTTCCCGATGTCTTGATTACCAGTGATACCATAACCTGCTCTGAATTTTAAATCACTGAAAATATTTTGAAGTCCTTGCATAAAGCTTTCGTTAATAACGCGCCATGCAAAGGCTGCGGACGGAAAAGTTCCCCATTTATGCGTTGGCCCAAATCGAGTCGACCCGTCTCTTCTAATGGTGGCCGTTAACAGATATTTATCCTTGAACGAATAATTCACTCTTCCAAAAAAAGAAATCAGACGATTTTCCTGGACATCGGGATTAAAAGGAATTGTTTGCTTGGCAATTGACGGATTGTTATAGCCGTAAACATTTGTGCTTAGCCGAATCGCATCATAACCTTGATTTTCGGAATAGAAGTCTTGCCATGAATACCCTCCTGTTACATCAATTTTACTGCTGATCGAGGATAATTCTCTTGTATAGTTAAGATAACCTTCAAACAGGCGACTATATTTATGTGGCGTCTGGATGGTAACTCTACCCGTATCTGGAGTAACCTCTTGCTTCAAATTACTAGGTCGAAAAGATCTCCTCTCGCCTCGGGTAATATCATATCCAAAATTAACATTGGCCCTTAGTCCCGGAATACTCTTTATTTTATAGTCGGCCTGAAGATTTCCCAGACTTCTTAAAACCTGGCCAATATCGTTGGTCATGTTCAATGCCGCAACCGGATTGTTAGGGGACTGAACATTTGGAACCCGTATGCCACTTGTCGAATCATAATATTCATAATATCCACCGAACGGGCTTTTTGCATCGTATACCGGATGAGTGGGGTCATACTGAAGTGCGTTTGACAATGCATCTGCTGAGTAGCGGTCTGTCGTTTGAGCTCCCTTTACATTGATATCAATTTTTAAATTGTCGTCAAGAAAAAGCTGTGACAGGTTCATTGAAACATTGGTCCTTTTCGTATAGGAAGTTTTGATAATACCGTCTTGTTCCTGATGACCTACTGAAAATCTATAATTGGTTGTTTCGCTACCACCTGCCAATGAAACGGTATGGCTCTGGCCTGCCGCCTGTCTGAAAATCTGATCTTGCCAATCGGTGTTGTATGATTTATTTGCAGGATCTTCGCTAGCATTGTCGCCCAGATATTTTAAGTTTTGAGGAGCGTAGTTGGTAATCACACTTCTGTATTGGTCAGCGTTAAAGACTTCGTATTTCTTTGCTACCTGCCCTACTGAATAAAATCCGTCATAGGTAACTGTAGGTGCTCCTAACTTGCCCTTCTTTGTGGTTATAATGATAACCCCATTTGCAGCTCTTGATCCGTAGATAGCAGCAGCCGAAGCATCTTTTAACACAGTGAATGTTTCAATGTCATTTGGGTTGATAAAATTTAATGGATTTCTTCCGGCAGAAGTCCCGTCTGAGACTATCGGAACGCCATCGATCACATAAAGTGGTTCGTTGCCAGCGTTAATGGAGGTACCACCACGAATGCGGATACTAGAACCAACTCCAGGCTCACCACTTCCAGGAACAATTTGAACGCCCGCAACCTTTCCGGCTATCAATTGGTCAGGTGACACAATAGCACCTCTGTTGAAAGCTTTTGAATCTACAGCCGCGACAACTCCTGTGACGTCCTTCTTCTCCACAGATCCGTACCCCACAACAACTACTTCGGAAAGTGTTGTTATATCCGATTGAAGGGAAACATTAACAGTTGTTTGCGATCCGACTAATACCTCTTGAGTAAGGTACCCTACAAAAGAAAAAACTAATGTTGTTTCAGAACCAACATTCATTGAATAGTTACCATCAGAATCGGTAACTGTTCCATTGGTCGTTCCTTTTTCCAGGATACTCACCCCTGGTAGTACCATTCCGTCATCCCCTGAAGTCACACGGCCTGTAACTTTGTTGCCCTGCGCTGAGGCTAAATACCCAGCAAAAAAGAGAAGCACGAGGACGAAAACTTTTTTACTTAATTGATAAAGTTTCATCATAGTTTTAGATTAATTAATAGAATTGATTTAGGCTGATTGCTCGCCAATCTATCTTTTCGATAATCATAAAACTTAAAAATTCCGATAAAAATTCACGAAATCGGAATCGTAATCGTGATCGCAATCGTTTGTGCAATTTTATTTTTGTTGCACAACTGTTTGCGGTGGTTCCAAAATGGTCTCCCTGGAGTTTGTAATTGTTACGATAAATCACATATCAATGGGCAGTTGCTTCCAAGTTTACCACACTGACAGGTCAGTATACATAGTTGTGTTTACTGTTATGCGAAGTTAGTTTAGTCCGTATGCGTGGTTGTATTTACTACTACGTAACTCCGCATGCCTTGTAGTGTTTGCTGCAACGCCAAGCTAGTATACTCCGTATGCCTTGTAGTGTTTGCTGCAGCGCCAAGTTAGTTTACTCCGTACGCCTTGTATGATTTGCTACTACGTAAGGTTAGTTTACGCTGTATGCCTTGTATGGTTTACTACCCTGCGAGGTTAGTTCACTCAGTATGCCTGGTAGTGTTTGCTGTTACGCGAAGTTAGTTTAGTCTGTACGCGTGGTTGTATCTCCTACTACGTAAGGTTAGTTTACTCCGCATGCCTTGTATGGTTTACTACCCTACGGGGTCAGTTACTCAGTATGCCTGGTAGTGTTTACCGTTATGCGAAGTTAGTTTAGTCTGTACGCGTGGTTGTATCTCCTACTACGTAAGGTTAGTTTACTCCGCATGCCTTGTATGGTTTACTACCCTACGGGGTCAGTTACTCAGTATGCCTGGTAGTGTTTACCGTTATGCGAAGTTAGTTTAGTCCGTATGCGGGTTATGCTGTGCTCCTTCCTAATTCAATCGATGAATGGCACTACATCGTAACTGTTGCTACCGACTCCGAACAATCGTTTGCGATTCTCAAATATAAATTGCGAAGCGTTTGCGAAGATTGTTGCGGAATTTTTCATCTTGCAGTATGAAATATAACCAGGTCACCATTAAAGATATTGCCCGCGAATTGGGCATCTCTCCTTCCACCGTATCGCGCGCGCTCAAAGATCATCCGGATATTAGCGTTGCCACCAAAAAAGCTGTAAACGAGCTTGCTGAAAAGCTTAACTATCAACCCAACATTGTTGCGTTGAGTCTGCGACAAAGTAAAACCAACACCATTGGTGTCATCATCCCTGAATTGGTTCACTTCTTCTTCTCTACTGTTATCAGCGGAATTGAAGATGTAGCCTACAGTGCTGGCTACAATGTGATTATCACACAATCAAACGAATCGCTTCAACGCGAGAAGATTGACATCAAAGCGCTTTTCAATAGTCGTGTTGATGGTATGCTGATTTCACTTTCACGCGAAACCAATACGTTCGATCATATTGATGGCATCCTTGCCAAGGGTGTGCCGATTGTATTCTTCGATCGTGTTTACGAAAATCAAAACTCCAGCATGGTAATCGTTGACGATTTAAGCGGAGCAAAAGAAGCAACACAACATTTAATTGATCAGGGATGCAAACGTATCGCACACTTAGAAGGACCTCCGAACTTAGGTATTACCCAGCAACGTTTAGAGGGATACCTCGAAGCATTAAAAGAAAATAATATTGCCGTAAACAAAGATTTGATTGTGTCGTGCCCACTCGGAACAATTGAAGAAGGTAAAATGGCAACTGAACAGCTTTTGAAAATGGCACAGCCTCCAGATGCTATCTTCTCTACTAACGACCCTGCTGCCATGGGTGCTATGCAAGCCATCAAAGAAGCGAAGCTTAACATTCCAAAAGACATCGCAGTGGTAGGATTTAGTAACTGGTTCTTTAGTGCATTGCTCGAACCACCATTGACTTCTGTAGATCAACCTGGATTTGAAATGGGTCAGGAAGCTGCTAAGCTTTTAATTCGTCAAATCGAGTTTAAGTCAAAAGACAATGAAGATCCGGCACCGGAAACTAAAATTCTGAAGACCCGCTTAATTGTTCGCGACTCTTCTCTCAAAAAAGGCAAGAAGAAGTAGCAGTGTGCTTGTTACCAGTTGCCGGTTGCCGGTGACTGGTAACAAGCAACTAAACTCAAAATCCACTCGAAATTATTTACTCTGTTACCGCAATCGATTTCTGATTTTTGTCTTTCATTCCCGTTGGAATCCGTTTGTTAATTAGCTTTACTTACAATGTTAATCTAACGTAAAGCAATGGCCTCATCACATGCATCGCTCAGTCGAAGCCTCGGAAATCTGAATAAATGGAAGAAGGAAACGTTCGGCATCTCCGGAGAAACCACTCACGAAAAATTTAGAATACTGGTATACAATGCATCCATCATTCGAATCAGCCTCACACGATCCGAGGCATTTGATGACATCTCCTATTCGGTAATCGCCAAACCCGATGGTAACTTCGCCATCACTGAAAAAGAATCAATCATTGAAATAAGGACTTCAAAAACAATACTCACGATTCAGAAAAGTCCGATGCGCTTTCGTTTCACAACGTTAAATAACAAAACAATTAACGAAGATGATGTTGCGTTTGGCACAAGCTGGAATGGTGAACAAGTAACTACCTATAAAAAGCTTCAGGAAGGAGAACGCTTCATCGGCCTTGGTGAAAAAACCGGTGGACTGGATCGCAAAGGTAACGGTTATCAAAACTGGGCTACCGACAGCTTTGCCTATTCAACAGGAGCTGATCCTCTTTACAGCTCAATGCCGTTTTATATTGGCCTTCACAACGGACTCTCCTACGGTATCTTCTTCGACAATACACATAAATCATTTTTCAATTTCGGGGCATCCAACAATCGCTTTTCAAGTTTTGCAGCGGATCAGGGTGAAATGAATTATTATTTCTTTCACGATAGTTCCGTAGCAAAAATCATTCAACACTACACGCATCTTACAGGTCGGATGGAAATGCCTCCGTTGTGGAGCATTGGTTATCAGCAATGCCGCTATAGTTATTATCCCGACAAGGAAGTATTGACACTGGCACAGACCTTCCGTGATAAAGACATTCCAGCGGATGTGATTGTATTCGACATTCACTACATGGAGCAGTATAAAATCTTTACCTGGAGTAAAAAAGATTTTCCTGATCCGAAAGGATTGTTAGACAAGCTGAAGGCATTAGGCTTTCATGTTGTTGTGATGTGTGATCCAGGTATAAAAGAAGAGAAAGGATACAACGCCTACGAAGAGGGCGTAAAAGAAGATGTCTTCATTAAATACCCAGACGGAACCAACTACTCCGGACAAGTATGGCCAGGGTGGTGTCATTTTCCTGATTTCACAAATCCGAAAACAAGAACGTGGTGGAAAGAACAGTTTAAAGATTACGTTGCGCTCGGTGTAGAAGGCTATTGGAACGATATGAATGAGATTGCCACTTGGGGCCAAATGTTACCGGAAAACATTGAAATGGATTTTGACGGCAACAAAGCCACCATGCGCAAAGGAAGAAATGTGTATGGATTTCAAATGGCCCGCAGCACGTACGAAGGAACGAAAGAACTCTTAAAGGGCAAACGTCCATTTAACTTAACGCGGTCCGGTTTCTCAGGTGTACAACGCTACGCAGCGGTATGGACGGGAGATAACGTAGCGTATGATGATCACATGATGTTAGGTGTACGCATGGTAAACAGCATGGGCTTAACAGGCATTGCTTTCGCGGGATACGATGTCGGTGGATTTGTCGGCAACGCTGATATCAATCTTTTTACACGATGGATTTCAATCGGTTCGCTTTCTCCTTTTTTCCGCGGGCACTCGATGATCAACAGTCGCGATTCAGAGCCTTGGTCGTATGGCGAAGAAGCTGAACAGATTTCGCGCAATTACATTAAGTTCAGGTATCAGCTTTTACCGTATATCTACTCGCTGTTTTATGAGGCAAGTTTAAACGGAATGCCTGTGCAACGTTCACTTGCCATTGATTACACGCACGATCCTAAAATTTATGACGGACAGTTTTTTAATCAGTACTTACTGGGGCCATCCATTTTAGTTGCCCCTGTAGAAAGCAACAAAGAGTTTGTGAAAGTATATTTCCCGGAAGGCGATTGGTATTATCTCTATACCGGAAAGATATATGCAGGCAATACAGAAGTCATTCTGGAATGTCCTTTAAATAAGCTTCCCGTATTTGTAAAAGCTGGAGCAATTCTACCCATGCAACCCTCTAAATCAAATACAAAAGAAATTACCACGACTACTATTCTTCATGTATATGTAGGTAGTAATTCTTCCTTCATGCATTATGAAGACGATGGTGCAACGTTCGATTATCAAAACGGAAATTTTGCCAGGCGATTGATTGAAAATAAAAGTAGTGATCGCAAAGTTGTGTTGTCGGCAGTAGAAGGAACGTACATTTCACCCGTTAAGAAATTAAAAGTAGTGTTTCACGGTTTGGATGAACAAACAGAATATGTCACCATGAACGGGAAAAGCTTGAAGCTCTTAAGAGAGATGAATCAATTCTTTGCTGCGATGGAGAAGTACGACCCATTTTCTGATCCTGAACGCGCATCAGAAGAAGCCGTTCATGTGGTTGAAGTAGACTACACAGCAAATGAAGTAACATTAGCCTGGTAAGTTTCATTCGAAAATAAAATATAGTATTCATAATCGGCACAGCATCATTGGCAATCTCAGCAGTTTTGTAGACTTTAGTGAAAGAACAGACTGCAACCAAAAGCAATAGGAAGGACATTCCTTCTCTGTCTTTACAACCAACGACCGACAATACGTATGAGCTTATCTACCTTGGGCACAAAACCCCGAATGAGTTTCTGGCAAATCTGGAATATGAGTTTTGGGTTCTTCGGAATTCAGTTTGGGTTTGCATTACAAAACGGTAACGCTTCTCGCATCTTAACATCTTTTGGTGCAGAAGTTGAACACCTTTCCTGGTTTTGGTTAGCCGCTCCACTGACCGGAATGATTATCCAACCCATCATCGGTTACTATAGTGATCACACATGGACTTCACTCGGAAGAAGAAGACCTTATTTTCTGGCAGGCGCAATCTTAGCTTCTGGCGCATTGCTCTTCATGCCAAACTCCGCAGTATTAGCAAATGTCCTTCCTCCACTTTATGTCGGAGCAGGAATTCTAATGATTATGGATGCTTCCTTTAATGTGGCTATGGAACCTTTTCGTGCATTGGTTGCTGATTTACTTCCCTCCGATCAACGAACCCTTGGCTTCTCTATTCAAACATTCCTCATCGGACTTGGAGCCGTTGTTGGATCATGGCTGCCTTATATTTTTGCCAATTTTTTTGGTATTCAAAAAACAACTTTAGCTGAAGGAGAAGTTCCCGCTGAAGTCACACTTTCATTTTATGTTGGTGCTGCTGTATTTCTCATCGCCATCTTATGGACCGTTTTCACAACAAAAGAGTTTCCGCCAGACGAGTACAATAAAGAAGATTACGGAAAGGAACCCTCTAAAAAAGGTATTGCTCAAATCATAAGTGATTTTGCCGGAATGCCCAAGACTATGAAACAACTTGGATTGGTTCAATTCTTTTCCTGGTTTGCTTTATTCTCAATGTGGGTATTTACGAGCAGAGCAGTTGCTACTCATGTGTACGGTCTCTCTCCTGATGATATAACTTCCAAGACTTATCAAGATGCAGGGAACTGGGTGGGTATTATTTTTGGGATTTACAACGGTGTGTCTGCTATCTATGCATTGTTCCTTCCTGCTATTGCATTAAAACTGGGAAGGAAATTAACTCACTCTATTTCATTAGTCGCTGGGGGGATCGGATTAATCTCAATTTACTTTATCCATGATCCGATGCTCCTTATTTTTTCAATGGTAGGCGTTGGAATGGCGTGGGCCAGTATTCTTGCTATGCCGTATGCAATATTAGCAGGAGCGATACCTTCTCACAAAATGGGCATCTACATGGGTGTATTCAACTTCTTTATTACACTTCCACAAATTTTTAACGGTATTGTAGGTGGTCCTATTGTTAAGTATTTCTATAACTCAAATGCCATCTATAGTTTAGTGATGGCGGGAGTATTTCTAATTATTGCTGCATTTTGCGTTCGTTTTGTTGAAGATAAAGATGATATCGTAAAAGCATGAGGACGCTATTCTTATTGTTCAGTTTGATTACACTCACTGAAGTAAATGCTCAGGTTTATTCTTCTTTCCAAAAGCAAGTAGCAAGACTCTATTTACCTTCAGAAGTGGAAAAAGCATGGGAAGAATTTTTGGATCAACATCAGATTCCGCTTATTGATAAAGACTCCATTGCATTTCTCTATCGCGGAGATGCTAAAACGGTTTCGTGGATGGGTGACTTCAACGGTTGGGGTTATGATAAGAAATTTAAAAATGCAGGTGCTAAGATTCCCAACACCAATATCTGGATATTGAAAACCTCTTTTCCGGAAGATGCCCGCCTTGATTATAAAATCGTGATCGATGAAACCAATTGGATCCTCGATCCATCCAATCCTCATCAACAATGGTCGGGTGTTGGTGGAGGAAGTCCCAATTCAGAATTACGTATGCCGCGGTGGAGAGAAGATCCCATCAGTCAGCCGATGGATGCTATCTTTCATGGTCGTGTTGAAAGAGATATTTTAATCAACAGTAAAGAACTCGGCTATCAGATTAGTTACAGTGTTTACTTACCTGCCAATTATAAAGCAAAATCAACCGAAGTTTATCCCATCATTTATGTAACCGATGGTTATGAATATATGCACGACCGCATGGGCAATATGATTACCATATTGGATAACCTTATCCATCTAAAAAAAATCAAACCCATCATTGCTGTATTTATTGATCAGCGAGAGCCAGTGAATCGCTCCAACAATAGAAGAATGATTGAGCTGGCGATGAATGAACACTACCTTAATTTTGTAGTGAGTGAATTGATTCCAAAAGTGGAGACTCAATATCCTATCAGCACTAACCCGAAGGACCGGGCGATTCTTGGTACCTCTATGGGTGGCCTAACAGCAGCTTACTTTTCATTTTCAAAACCAGACATCTTTGGGCTGGCGGGCATTCAGTCGCCTGCGTTTTGGTTCCGCCCGGAAATCTATTCGTATTGTGACAATCCAAATAAACCGCCTGTAAAAACTTTCATGACTTCAGGACAAATTAATGATACGGAAGAAGGTGCCAGTAAAATGAAATCAATACTCGATAAGAATACCTGTACCTATGAATACAAAGAAGTAAACCAAGGACATTCGTGGGGCAATTGGCGCGATTTAATTGATGACATGCTGATTTACTTTTTCCCTGTGAACTGATTAACTTTCGGGCATCAATTTTGATTTTACCCCTTCAATAAGTCAATACCTATGATACGTAAACGTTTACCTATTCTTCTCCTAATCATTCTAGCCGCGTGTAGTTCAGGTAAAAAAGCGTACGAGCACGGTGATTATTATGGCGCTGTAATTCAAGCTGCAAACCGATTAAGACAAAAACCGGATCATGAAAAATCTTCAGAGGCGTTGCGAAATGCCTATCCTCTAGCAGTATCAGCTTTGGAAGATCAGGCAAAAAATGAAATTGCTTCCAACTCACCTTATAAATGGAAAAATGCGATTCAGTCGTACAATCAAATTAATCGTCTCTACGAAGAAATGAAATCATGCCCTGGATGCATGCGCGTGATTAAAAATCCGGTAAACTATTATGCTGAGATTGGTCCTCTTAAAGAGAAAGCAGCAGAAGAAAGTTATAATGCTGGTATTGAAAATTTAATGAAGGGCAACCGGATAGAAGCACGTAAAGCTTATTTCAATTTTGTTGATGCACAAAGCTTTTCTCCAGGCTATAAAGATGTAGTGGAGTACTTGAGCAAATCAAAAGACGTAGCCACTTTAAAAGTGATTGTAGAGCAGATTCCTGTTCCTAATCGATACAATCTAAGTGGTGGGTTCTTCCAGGATAAGGTTGAAGAATTTCTACACAGCCAATATACTGATCAGGGCTTCATCAAGTTTTTCACTCCTGAAGAAGCGAATGCCGTTAACCTGCCTAATCCAGATCAAATCCTGCGCATGCAGTTTGATGATTTTTCTGTCGGTAACTCTGCATTAAAAGAAAAAGAAGAAACCTTTACACGTGACAGTGTTAAAATTGGTGAAACAAAAATAAGTGGTAAAGTCACACCAGTTTATGGTACCGTAAAAGCAAAGTTAACTACCTATAGAAAAGAAATCATCTCAAGAGGTTTGTTGAGCATGGTTGCTGTGGATGCAAAGACTAATGGCATACTGGCTACGCGAAAATTTTCAGGTGAATATGTTTGGGTAAGTCAATGGGGAAGGTTTAATGGCGATGAACGCGCACTTAATAGCCAACAGTTAGCAATCTGCAATTTACGTGAGCTGCAACCTCCACAACAACAGGATTTGTTTTTGGAATTTACCAAACCGATTTACAACCAACTCATCCCCGCTATTAAAGGGTTCTATCAAAACTACTGATGAAGTTAACGGTTACTGGTTAAACGTTAATCGTGCTGCAACTTTAAAAGGAAGGTATTGTTTTAGGTCTGAAGGCCTTGCAATACCTTCTTTTGTTTGGTAGCTGACAAATCGATAGATCTGTTTAAACCATTTTGTGCGTAAGTAGGTTAAAGAGGTACAAAAAGTTTTGAAAGAAGGTCAAAGACATTATTCAATTCTGGAACTTCAACACGTGCACATAAACACCTAAACACATTCATGCAGATGAAAAACATAATTCCCATCGCGGTTCTTCTTTTTGTCGCAGGCACATCCTGCGGACAAAAAAGTGAGCCTGCCAAGGCAACAAAAGTAAATACTAAACAAATCAATATGGAAGGTCTTCAATTAGCAACATTCGGGTCGGGATGTTTTTGGTGTACAGAAGCAGTTTTTCAACAGGTAGATGGTGTTGAAAAAGTAGAATCAGGTTACGCTGGCGGGCAAGTTAAAAACCCTACCTACAAAGAAATATGTACCGGACAAACAGGACATGCAGAAGTTATTCAACTTACCTATGATCCAAAGAAAGTAACTTATGATGAGTTATTAGAAATTTTCTGGCAGACACATGATCCAACCACTCTGAATCGTCAAGGCGCTGATGCAGGAACTCAATACCGTTCTGTAGTATTTTATCACACTCCGGAGCAGAAACAATTGGCAGAAGGTTACAAAAAGAAACTCGATGCGGAAAAAGTATATAGCCAACCGATCGTGACTGAAATTACTGCGGCATCAACGTTTTATAAAGCAGAAGATTATCATCAGAACTACTTTAATTTAAATGGTAATGCTCCTTACTGTTCGTATGTGATTCAGCCCAAACTGGAAAAGTTTAAAAAAATATTCAAAGACAAGCTCAAAAAATAACAATTAACTTTTTTTTTAAAATACCTGAAACCTGTAAAAGCAATGAACCGTTAATGCTACCAGAGTAGAGTAATTCTTCTCATAGGTTTAGGTTTAGGTAACAAAAAAGCCCAGAGACGCTGGGCTTTTTTGCTTTTGTATCCTTTGGAATATTATTTCAATTCGTACGTTATTTCCATCACCTTAATCACCTCACCGGAGCGACTCTTGATCGGTGAGAAACTAGATCGGACATTAATCGTTTCGCCCTTCCGGTTTATTCTTTTAAAAGTTCCCTTCTTTGGATAACCCATAGAAAGATCTTTCCAGAACTGACGATACTCTTCACCGCTCTTTTCATCCTTGGCGACAAAAATGCGGTGGTGTTCACCGATAACCTCATCTTGTGTATACCCAAACATATCCAGGAAGTTGGCATTTACCTTTGATACGGATCCGTCAACACTATAATCAACAACCGAAAGCGATCCATGAATAGCAGAAAGAGTGCTCTCTGTTTCGGACTGACTACGTTGCATTTCTTCTTGCGTTGCCTGAAGCTCTTCCATGTTCTGGCGCATCTCTTCTTCCTGCGCACGCATTTGTTCTGTCATCTGCTGAGACTCTTCCAACAAACGTTGAGTACGTGCATTCACTTTTACCGATGAAATGGTAGAAGCAATACTTTCAGCAATCTTCTGTACAAATTCTATTTCAAAATCCTTGAAGAGACTAAACGAAGCAATCTCCACTACACCAAAAATTTCATCATTTACTTTTAGCGGAACAATCAACACGGATGTTGGATTCGCATCTCCTAAACCAGAAGTTATCTTAATGTAATTCTGTGGAACTTCAGTTAAATAAACAGTATCTCCTTCTTGCCATGCTTGTCCCGCCAAGCCTTCACCAACATGAAGTTTATGATTTAAGAATTTTTTCTTGTCCCAGGCATAGCATGATTTCATCGACATCGTTGGTTCTTCACCCGACTCACCTTCATCAACAATGTACAATCCGCCCTGATTTGCCTTGAGGTATTTTACCAGGTTAGCAATAATTTCATCGGATAGTTTTACAATGTCATTCGTATTGGTGCGCAATATCTCGCCAAATGTTGCTAAGCCTTCTGTTGCCCAATTTCGTTTCTTATCATCCTCTGCAACCTTTGAAAGATTATCACGCATGTTAATCAAGGCATTACCCAACACATCATGCTCACTCAGCGGTTTGAAATTGGATTGATAATTTCCGCTTCCGATATTTTCAGCAAATGTTGTAGTGCCCCTTAAGCCAGTTACCAGATTGTCCATGGCATACGCCATCTCTCCTATTTCGTCATTGCTAAACTTGGCTTGCTTTTCTTCTACCAACTCCCCTTTGCCAAGTTTTACAACCACGTTCTTTAAGAAGTTAACCGGTTGCGTTATCGAGCGCATCAGGAAGATCGCGCTGCCTAATGCGATTAAAACAATTAAGATTCCTAAGGCAATGGTGAAATTCTTGAGGCTGGCTATTGAATCGAGTACGTTTTGGTCAGACTCTGCTGTTACTTTATTTTGTTCGCTGGAAATTTTATCGAGAAGCTTAATCAGATCGGCTGTGCGTGGAATAATCTGACTACTAATAGCATCTTCTGCTAATAGTTTTACCATACCATCCTCGTAACTTTCAAAGGATTGGAGTGTGGCCTGAATAGAACTCTTTTGAATCTCTACCAATTCATCAAACTTTAGAAACACAGTGTCCATCCACATCCGTTGGCTATCACTTTCCCATGTGGTCATCAGCTTTTTGATTCTTCCTTCCAACGCAGGATAGTCAGTATCCTGTAATACTTTTAAAGCTTTCTTGTCTTCTTCATTGGTTGATAAATAAACCCAATTGGTCACTAACATTTTTGACCTTGTAACCAACAATACAAGTTCACGGATGGCTTCTTGTGATGGTCTGTAATTATCGCGTGAGCTCTTCGCTACATTGTCGATCACATTTCCTTTCCAGAAAATCAAGGAAACAATTCCGACAAAGAGTAAAATTAAAATAAGAAAACTACCGAGAATTTTTGTGCCGATAGTTAAGCGAAGACTAGCCTTCTTTTTTTCCATAGGTTGGTTTTAGATCAAGATTGCCAGGCGGCTTAATTCCGAGCTGACTTTCAAGTTTTGTTTATTGATGGCGCCTTGATTTAATTCAAAAACCAATTTACCATCTTTCACGATAAAATTAATATTACTACCCTTAGCCCCCAAACCAGCTTCTTCCGAAATCACCAAAATAGACTGTGTACCAACTTTCAGCAAGACCTCGTCAATCTTCCCTGACTTAGAAGTTGGAACAAAAAGCATGTTACATTTACGAATGTCCGCGGGGTTGGAAATTTTGGTAATCTTAATGGGTCTGTCGCCTACTTTCTTGGCTTGTGCCATGGCTTTAAGTTCTTCCAAAATTGGAGCATCACCCAATACCATTATTTCAAAATCGCCTTGGTTGTATGCATCAGGCCAAAGAATATAGCGGGTAAAGCTATACATGTAGACAGAGTGCAGCTTATAATTCTGCGAAAAGCCCAATTGGGTAATGAGCAAAAGGGCGGACACCAAAAAGAACTTTTTCATGTTTAGGTAATTATACTGCTTCTTTAAAAAGCAAACAAAAATATCACTCGTCATCTCAAGAAATGTTCAAAATTAGAAGTTTTTCTAACCATTAGCGGGTTAAGGCAAGAACTTAGCCAGTTTTGTCATGGCTACGACTCGGCAATCTAAACCATCTGAATCCAGTTTGAGTTAAAGATTCGTATCTAAACTAAAATACACTGCAATGCGAAAGAAAACTTGGATCATGATACTGTTGACAAGTCTGATTTTACCAGCTTGCTCCCAGCATAAACCTGCAGAAAAGAGCATTTCTCCGCTAAAGGATCATGTAGTTAAAACCAAGGAAGACTGGAAAAAACAACTTACTCCCCAGCAGTTCTTTGTTTTGAGAGAGAAGGGAACTGAAAGAGCATTTTCAGGAGAATATTGGAATAACCACGAGAAGGGTGTCTATGTGTGCGCAGCATGTCAACTTCCATTATTCAAATCAGAAACAAAATTTGAATCCGGCACTGGATGGCCAAGCTTTTACCAACCGATAAATGATACAGCAATATCTGTTAATAGCGATACAAGTTATGGAATGGTAAGAGATGAAGTAGTCTGTGCCCTTTGTGAAGGACATTTAGGTCATGTTTTTGATGATGGTCCAAAACCCACTGGTTTGCGATATTGCATGAACTCGGTCTCGTTGAAATTCGAGAAGAAGAACTAACTAAAACCCTGCCTTTGTGCAGGGTTTTTTATTTCTATATAAAGAGCTTAACTTTTAAGTCAAACAACCATACCTATGTGTCGACTAATGGCTTATATGGGTTCGCCCATCATCATTGATAAATTATTATATCAACCCAAAAACTCGTTGATTAATCAAAGTATAAATGCGAAGGAAATAGAAGAGCCTTTAAATGGAGATGGCTTTGGTATTGGATGGTACGTTCCGGAAATAAATTATGAGCCCGTAACCTTTGTATCGGTTAACCCGGCATGGAGCAATCGAAACCTCCGAAACCTGGCCCCCAAAATTAGTACCGAATGTTTTGTTGCCCATGTTCGCGCTGCCAGTGTGGGCGATGTTTCTGAATCGAATTGCCATCCGTTTAGCTATAAGAACTTGTTAATGATGCACAACGGTGGTGTGGAGAACTTTGGATTGATCAAACGAAAAATCAGAGAACCATTAAGTGATGAGCTTTACAATTGGATCAAAGGTCAAACCGATTCAGAACATATTTTTGCCTATCTCTTAAATGAATTGTTTACCCACCACAAAACCGTGAGTGAAGAATCCGTTATCGATGCATTCGAACGCACTTTCACTGCTTTGAAAAAAATGATGGATGAATGCGGTGTGAAAGAAGAAGCCTATCTCAATATGATGGTAACGAACGGATTATTTTTTGTAGGCACCCGATATGTGACGAATCCAAAAGAAGAGCCACTTACCCTTTATCATTCTGAAGGCAGCCGGTTTGTTGTTGAAGATGGCATTACACAATTGGTTGCTCCCGAAGATGATGACAATGCTGTATTGGTTGTTTCTGAAAAACTAACAGACGACAAAGACTGGACGATCATTCCTAAAAATCATTTTGTTATTGTTGACAAGGGGCTTAACGTTAAGGTAAGGCCAATCAAAGCATAATTTTTTATTTAACAGGACACTGGCCTATACCCATTACTGATTTAATCGTTAGTTTCACACAAAAAATAATAGCGTGCAATACGATGTCATTATTGTTGGAGGCGGAGCCGTAGGACTTGCCACAGCCCTTCAACTTACCAACCAAAATCCATCACTCAAGGTTGTTCTTCTTGAGAAAGAATCGGTAGTAGCCAACCATCAAACGGGAAACAACAGCAATGTAATCCACTCGGGTGTTTATTATAAACCCGGAAGTTTAAAGGCGACCAATTGTATTCGAGGGTACACCATGTTGATTGACTTCTGTAAGAAGCACAACGTTCCTTACAACCTCTGCGGAAAAGTAATCGTTGCAACGGATGAAGGTGAGTTACCTTTTTTAAATACAATCCTGGAACGCGGGCTTCAAAATGGTTTGCAAAATCTGAAGAAGCTTACGCAAGCCGAATTAAAAGAATACGAACCTCATGTGGCGGGAATAGCGGGTGTCCACGTTCCTCAAACTGGTATTGTTGACTATCGCGTAGTTGCAGAAAAATATGCTGAAGTATTTCAAAAGCAAGGAGGAGAAATCAGACTAGGCGAAAAGGTAATTGATGTTCAACTTGATAACGATAAGGTAGTAGTCGTTACACAAAAATCAAGTTACACTGGAAAGCTCATGGTGAACTGTGCCGGATTGTATTCGGATAAAATTGCTGCACTTACCAGGAAGGATCTGAACATTAAAATCATCCCTTTCCGTGGCGAATATTATAAACTAAAAAAAGAAAAAGAATATTTAGTCAAGACCTTAATCTACCCAGTACCCGATCCGAATTTTCCATTTCTGGGAGTACACTTTACCACAATGGTAGGTGGAGGAGTTGAGTGTGGCCCGAATGCCGTGCTCGCCTTTAAGCGTGAAGGATATAAGAAATCTGACATCAATCTGGCTGAACTTGGAGAATCATTAGCTTGGCCAGGATTCAGAAAAGTAGCCTCTAAATATTGGAGAACCGGTATGGGTGAAATGTATCGCTCCTTCTCTAAAGCTGCCTTTACCAAGGCACTTCAAAAGCTAATGCCTGAAATCCAGGAAAATGACCTTATTGAAGGCGGTGCCGGAGTGAGAGCTCAGGCCTGCGACCGGGAAGGTGGATTGGTGGATGACTTCATGATTTTGGAGGATAAGCTGGTCATTAATGTATGCAATGCCCCTTCCCCGGCTGCTACCTCGTCTCTGTCAATTGGAGAAATGGTGGCAAATCTAGCAATGAAGCGGTTTTAAGTGGTTTAAAGCCGGTTTTTAATACATCATCCATAGGTTTTTGAAAGACTTCTGAATCGCATATTGCGCGTAAGGGCATTTTTTATACCTTTGCCCCCTCAAAAACTAAAAATAAACATGAACAATTACGAGACGGTATTCATTCTAAATCCCGTTTTGTCTGAAGAACAGGCAAAGGATACTGTCGAAAAATTCGTGAAGGTTTTGAAGAAAGCAAATGCTACTGTAGTGAATACAGAGCAGTGGGGCTTAAAAAAGATGGCATATGCTATCCAGAAGAAATCCACAGGCTTCTTTAACCTGATTGAATTTACGGCAGATTCTACGGTTGTAGCAACACTCGAAACCGAGTACAGACGAGACGAATCCATCATGCGCTTTTTAACAACTGTGCTTGACAAACACGCGGTGATCTACAACGAACGTAGACGCAAGGGCGAGTTTAACAAAGGTCCTAAGAAACAAATTAGAAAAGCGGAGGAGCGCGCATAGTTATGACATTAATGAACGAACCTGTAAAGCGCGCTGAGGTTAAACCTAAGTATTGTCGCTTCAAGAAAAACGGTATCAAGTATATCGATTATAAGGATCCTGACTTCCTTTTGAAGTTTATCAACGAGCAAGGTAAAATTTTACCTCGCAGATTAACCGGCACTAGCCTGAAGTTCCAGAAGAAGGTGGCACAAGCTGTAAAGCGTGCACGTCACATTGCTTTGCTTCCGTATGTTAGTGATGGATTAAAGTAATCGTTAAACTTTTAAAGAACTACGAACATGGAAGTAATATTAAAACAAGACGTTGATGGTCTTGGCTATAAGAACGACACCGTTAAGGTAAAAGCAGGATATGGTAACAACTACCTGATTCCACAAGGCTTTGCGCTTATTGCTAATGATTCAAACAAAAGATTAATTGCCGAAAACATCCGCCAGGCTGCCCACAAGGCTGCTAAATTAAAGCAGGATGCAGAAGCTCTCGCAGCAAAAATTGGCGAGCTTACTATTGAAATCGGAACGAAAGCCGGTGAAAGCGGAAAAATCTTTGGTGCTGTTACAGCGCTTCAGATTGCAGACGTATTAAAGGCGAAAGGCTTTGATATCGACCGCAAGAAAGTTCACTTGAAAGAAATCCCGAAGCAAGTAGGTACCTACTCTGCCACTCTTGATCTTCATAAAGAAATCAAGCACGAGATTAAAGTTGTTGTAGTAGCTGAATAATATTCTCTACTCAAGGCAAAAGGCCACCTGATTCATTTCAGGTGGCTTTTTTTATTTACGACCTTCTCTTTATCATTCGTTTGCGTAAATAAATATTGCTTAATTTATTCATTATGACTTTATAGCATGGTATTTTGGATTTTTTCCAAATAAAATTATGACGTCCGACCTCTTTGCCAATTATCCGATAAGCCCATCCATCTGGGATGAGATGTATAATGAGGATCGCATTCGACCGCAATACCAAGACGTCTACAATTTCCTGCTCAACATTCCGGGAGATGATCTCAGTAAAAAGGAAGAATTAGCAAAGCGACTTTTCATGAGTCAGGGGATTACCTTCACGGTGTACTCCAGCGGTGAAGGTGTAGAAAAGATTTTTCCTTTTGATATAATACCCCGCATCATCACCGCTTCCGAATGGGATTTTATTGAACGGGGAATAACCCAAAGACTTAAAGCGCTGAATCTTTTTCTAAAAGATGTTTACAACCAGCAGTTCATTTTAAAAGATGGCATTGTTCCAAGTGATTTGATTTACTCTTGCCCCCACTTCTTACGAGAGATGCAAGGCGTTCATGTTCCTTATGATATCTATGTTCACATTGCCGGAATTGATTTGATTCGTGATTCAGACGGAACGTTTTATGTATTGGAGGATAATCTTCGAACTCCATCGGGAGTTTCGTACATGATTGAGAATCGTGAAATCACAAAACGTATTTTCCCTGATCTTATTCCCCAAAATAAAGTTCGACCGGTTACGCAGTATCCAAGCATTCTCTATAAGAATCTAATGGCTTTGTCGCCACGACAAACCAGTTCGCCAAACATTGTTTTACTTACGCCCGGCATTTACAACTCAGCTTATTTTGAACACACCACTCTTGCCCGACTAATGGGTATTGAATTGGTAGAGAGTCGTGACTTGGTGGTAGAGAACCATCGCGTGTATATGAAGACAACGGGAGGTTTGGAACAAGTGGATGTAATCTACCGAAGAGTAGACGATGAATACTTAGATCCCTTGGTTTTCAATCCTGAAAGTGTGCTAGGTGTTTCAGGGATTTTATCTGCTTACAGAAAAGGAAATGTAGCGATCGTAAACTCAATCGGTAATGGCGTGGCGGATGACAAAGCTGTATATGTATATGTACCTGAAATGATTCGCTACTACCTCAATGAAGAACCTATCTTGAAGAATGTTCCAACCTTTCAATTAGAAAAGCCAGACGAGCGTGATTATGTTTTGCAAAACATCAACAAAATGGTGGTGAAGAAAACAAATGAATCAGGCGGATATGGAATGTTGATGGGACACGCTGCGAATGAACAAGAAACAGAAGATTATAAAAAGGAAATCCTAAAAGATCCACGCAATTTCATCGCTCAACCTACTATCAGTTTGTCAACAACACCTTGCTACATTAATGGAAAAGTTCAACCAAGACGTATTGATTTGAGACCCTTTGCATTGTGCGGACCTTCTGGAATTGAAATCGTGCCGGGAGGTTTAACACGTGTAGCATTAAAAGAAGGATCACTCGTAGTAAACTCATCACAAGGTGGTGGAAGTAAAGACACATGGGTATTATCCGTTTAATCATCAACCTAAATGACTAAGACATGCTGAGCCGCGTTGCTGATTCGCTTTACTGGATGTCGCGCTACATGGAGCGAACCGATAGTATTTTAAGAATGCTGAAAACCAACTATGCCTCTTCGCAAGACAACCTCGATGAATTTACCTGGCGACCTGTGCTTGAAATCTTCGGTGGCTTCGAAGAGGAAGAAGAAGAAAGTATAACCAAGATAGAAAACAGCGGCCGGCAAGTTTTGCACTACATGGTATTGGATCGTGAAAATCCAAACTCGGTTTTTAACATGGTAACACAATCGCGCGAAAATGCGAGAGGTGTTCAGGATAATATCACGAAAGAATTGTGGCAAAGCCTGAATGAATTCTACCATGTGGTGCGCGAAGATCGTCTTCAGTATTCACTAAAATACGAAGATCCAATTACGGTGCTGGATGGTTTGATCAAACAGTGTATGATCTATTATGGCGTTGCTGATATTACCATGTTTAGAGGAGAAGGGTTATCCTTCATGAACATTGGTAAATACCTGGAGCGTGTGACGCAATCTGCCGGCATCCTTGATATTAAGTTTAGTGATCTTTCGTATGACTTAGATAAAGCAACAGATACTACATATTGGAAATATTTATTGCAGTCTGTTTCGGGATATGCATTGTATTTAAAAAGGTATCGGTCGGGTTTTGAAGCGCGCAATGTAATCGATCAGATTTTATTCAATACCGATTTTCCACGATCCATTTTATATTCACTGAATCACCTTCATCGCTATACTGAGCGATTGCGGGCCGAAAAAAACACAGAAGGTTTTGCACAACTTGATTTTCAAATTGGAAAACTTCGCAGCAAGGTTTTGTATTCTGATGTTCAAAGTGTTTCACGAATAGGCTTGCATCATTATCTCACTGAAATCACCACCGATATTTCTGAAATTGGTGTTACGCTTAACAAATACTATTTCGCTTACAGTTAATCCTCTTAATGTATCTCCATGTCGAAATTTAAAATCAGGCACATCACCAAGTATACTTACGAAGATACTGTTCGCGACAGCGCTAACCAGATCATGCTCTACCCGATACGCGATAATTATCAGGATGTGTTAAAGCATAGTGTCACCCTTTCAGGTAATTCGGTAATTCATGTTCACCAGGATTATTTTGGAAACGAGGTTGGAACTTTTACACAAGCCCAACCTCATCACGAATTAATTATTGATTCACAGTTAATGGTGAATACATCACCTCGCGAAATGCCAAAAGATGATCGTTCACACAAAGAGCAATGGCAGGAACTCGAAAACATCAAGTACCAACTTCATATTATTGATTTTATAAAAGTCGAGCGTTTTGAAGCACAGAATGAAGTAGAACAGTTGGTTGAAGCACAGCGCTGCAAAGTATGTACACCACTCCAGTCAGCTCGTGAATTTTGTAATTATATTTACCAAAATTTTAAATACAAAAAAGGAATTACTACTGTTGAATCTACTTTGGATGAAGTGTGGAAATTAAAATCAGGAGTGTGTCAGGATTTTGCACATGTGTTATTAGTAATGCTGCGCATGTTGAAAATACCAGCACGGTATGTTAGCGGTTACATCTGTCCGAATAAAGATGGAATGCGAGGTGCAGGAGCAACGCATGCGTGGGTCGAAGCTTACATTCCTTTTTATGGTTGGATTGGATTAGACCCTACCAATAATATTTTGGTGAACGATGCTCATGTGCGTCTCGCTGTAGGGAAAAGTTTTTCTGATTGTTCTCCTGTTAAAGGTACGTATCGCGGCACATCCAATCATACTCTGGATGTAGCAGTTGCTGTTTCGTACGAAGACGGATATCATACTGACGACAAAAATGAGGTGATCGAACCAATTGAAATCAGTTCAGTGACGAAAAATTCATTCCGCAGACATCAGGAAATGCAAATGCAGCAGTAGGCAGGATATTAAGTTAATTGTTAAAGGTTAATAGTAGCCAGAACCTATTTGCTTCTTTTTGATTTCGCTTCTCGTATCAACGTAAGTTCAGCATTTGTTTTATTGATGTATGTGTAATTGCCTTTGCCTAAATCGGAAAGTTTCTTCAGGTTTTGAGAAGCATTGTTTTGTTTTCCAAAATTAAAGACCGTTAGGAAAATATCTTCTTTCGAAAATTTCTCGATAGACTCTCGTATTTCTTCACTTACAGGAAACTCGCCATCCGTTGCCAGAATGATTCTGTTGTTGCCTCCTCGAAGGTAATTCTCATCCGCTACCTTATAGGCCAACTTCAAGCCGGCATTGCCATCTGTTTTGCCAGAAGAAGTTAATTCGTTAATCACTTTTTTTATTTTCTCTTCATCTTTAAAAGAGGTAGGTGGAAGCAACACTTTTGCTTTTCCTGAATACACAACAATCGAAACTTTATCTTCTTGCCGCATCATCGAAAGCATATTCAACACGGATTGTTTTAAAAGTGGAAGCTTCTCTGGCACATTCATGGAACCCGATACATCAAGCAATAATACCATATTGTTAATTGCGTAACCCTCCATACTGCGAAGGCTCTCACCGGGTTCACCTACATATATCGTGTCGCGCTTTTCAATGTAAACGGTGTCATGAACGATGCTGGTTGTTGAAGTAGGTTTAGTTGTTACGGGTGCTGTTGGCGGATTTTCTTGAACTATTGGTTTTGTGGTAACTGGTATCGGGACGACAACATCACTTGGCTTGGTCTCAGTCTCTTTCTTCTTCGGATATTGAACATCAAAAAATTCAGGTTGCTTCACCGTCATTAGTACAAAAACATCTTTCGATAGTGAACTGAATTTATTTAAGTCGTCTACAATATCATTGTAGTGATAAACTAATTCATGGTAAGGATGACCGTACACTGATTGGCTTGACGTTGAACTTATTGGCTTCAGCTTAGTCAGTTTCTCACTAAACGATTTAGAAGTTTCAGGAAGATCTTCATATGGAGTGTACGGACAAAGACCGTTATTTCGTCCAATCTTTTCAATGCCTTTCATGTTTGAATATTCATTGGCAATGACTTCATGAAGCAATTGATCGATTGTTGTTGTAGAAATATTTCCTTCACCATTACCTTTGTAAAATGCCTTTGCCTGCAAAAGGGCAATGTGATCTGCATCGACAAGTTTCTGCAATGCTTTGCTGGATATGTACCATGAATTTGTCGGACTGATTGGCGGATATGCATCAAACACTTTTCTCACATCATTACAGAGTTGTTCCTTACGTTCATCCCAGATATCAAACAAAAGTTTTTGACGCTCCATGATTTCATAAATGCGTTTCAGATTGTCCTTCTCATAATTCTTCGAAGTTGTTTCTTTTTCAAGCGAAGCACTCAACTGATCTAATTCTTTTAGAATATTCAGGATTACTTCAGTTTGTTCATTCAATGATTTCGATGCTGCACTTGGCAAAGCACTGCTTGCTGAAATAGTTTGTTGAAAAGCTGATAACGGAACCTGGTAATCTTTAAAATCATAACGTAGTCCTCCTCTGCCCGCAAACGAAGTCAGGTCTTTATAGTAGGATGCGCTTGAATTGAAACTGCTTATGGTCGCGGCAAGGTTGCGTGTCTGGCGCCAGGCCTCATTTACAAAATCAATGTATTGGTTAAGAGATTGAAATGCTTTTTTGCTGATACCCGTTTTTTGATTAGTCATCACTATCGCAGCGTGAGGAGTATCTGCAAATGGTTTTACGTCAACTTTAATTATTTTCTCTTGTGTTCGGATTTCATATCGGGAAATATATTGAATGGCTTTTAATCCCAAATAATTATCGGTTTGTGCAAAATCGATAAAGGCATTGTAGTCTGACACTAAGGCGCCATTAAAATAATTAATCAACGAAAGGTAGACGTCATTACTATGCTTGTCCGATTTCTTTGCTTCAACATTGTAACCATCCAATCCGCTGCGTTTAATATCGAGTATAGAGCCCAAGGCTTCTTTAAGAGAGGGATACATACTCGATGCCGGATATTTTAATGGAGGATTGTAGGTACTTAATGCTTTTAGTTGAGCATCTGAAGCGGAAATGCTTTTCTCCAATTTGTCGGCAGGCCAACCGGTGTGAATCTCCTCTTTCAAATTGAACGTCCATGAATTTAGAAAATCGCGTTCGTCCGAAATGGCTTTACGCATTATCTTATCTACTTTGTGATAAGGGTTGCTTTCGACATAAGCATTCAACTTTCGATAGGAAGATTCCAATTGGACAGAGAGTGCAATTTGTTTTTGCAGATATTCATTCAGCAAAAGCTGAAGTTCCGTTATGATCAATTCTGCTTTCGCGAAATTATCTCGTTTGTAGTCTTCCAGTTTATGGTAGGTATCCAGCGCTCTGCACTTCTCTTCTATCCTGGCAGCAGCATCACGCAAGGCTTTTAGCTTTTCATTCAATGGTGATGAATGCGTAACGACCAACGATTTACTTTCCTGAAGAGCATTGTTAAAATAATAATCCTCCATCTGTACCGGACAAACATAACGTGGATTACTATACCCTTTTCGATGAAGATCTGGATAATAGTCCATGATGCTTCGCACAACAGCGTTTACTTCCTGAGTTGATTGATTGGCGTAGGCCACATAACCGTTAAGTGCTTTTTGCTGGGTTGAGGTAATGGTTTGGGCAATGCCCGGGGTGGACATTAATAAAAGGGTCAAAAAAACGTATCGCATGGACTAAACTTAGGAAAAATCATCCAGATGACGATTATATGAACACTGAAACACGTATTCTAACAAAACGTAACTATCTCAAAAACAGGTTCTTTTGAAATAAATTGTAACCAATTGAAAATACTTGTTGTAACATGAACTTCGAAGGTTTAATATTGTTGTTATAACAAGTATTATTAAAACAATTAAACTAAAACACAATGGCAACGTGGAAAATCGACCCCGCACACTCTGAAGTGAAATTCAAAGTAAAACACCTTGTAATCTCTACGGTTTCAGGTCATTTCAATCAATTCGATGCGACAGCAGAGAGCAATAAAGACGATTTCAGCGATGCTAAAATATCGTTTGAAGCGGACGTTAATAGTCTTGACACTAAGAATGAACACCGCGATGGACATTTAAAATCACCTGATTTCTTTGACGCAGCAAATCATCCTAAACTAACTTTTGCTTCAACTGCTTTCGCGAAGAAATCAGATGAGAAATATGCATTGACTGGTGATTTGACTCTTCGTGGTGTTACCAAACCCGTAACATTAGACGTTGTTTACAATGGAACTGTAAAAGGCTTTGGTGGAAGCTTCGATGTTGCAGCTTTTGAAATCAATGGAAAAATCAACCGTCAGGATTTTGAATTGAAATGGAATGCACTTACTGAAACTGGTGGCGTAGTGGTAAGTGATGACGTGAAATTTGAAATCATCGCTGAATTTAAGAAAGCGTAATTTTTAGTTAATGGTGAATTGTTAATGGTGAATTGGAAATGCTCAACATATTGGTGTTTCTATTAACTGTTAACGATTAACTCATAACTTTATCAAAAAGAATTCTTCACTATTAATTTGAATGGAATGAATCGGGAGGAATTTATCAAGAATACTTTAACAGGTTTGTTTGCTATGAATTCATTAAAAGATTTACGCTCCTTTGGTGATACTCTGAAAGAGCAGGAAAAAAAATCGCCCATCCTCTTTGTCGGGCACGGTTCTCCTATGAATGGCATTGAAGATAATGAGTTCAGTCAACGATGGGCTTCTATGGGAAAAGAGATTCCTATGCCTACAGCTGTACTTTGTATTTCCGCTCATTGGTATACATCGGGCACATTCATCACTGCGATGAACAATCCGAAAACCATTCATGACTTTGGTGGTTTTCCAAAAGCACTTTTTGATGTTCAATATCCAGCACCTGGAAATCCGGAGTTAGCAAAAGAGACAGCAGCATTAATTCATTCTACTCCTGTTGGTTTAGATCACGATTGGGGATTGGATCATGGAACATGGTCTGTTGTAAAAAATATGTATCCACTTGCAGACATACCGGTTTTGCAATTGAGTATTGATTATACAAAGCCACCTGAATTTCATTATGCATTAGCAAAAGAACTTCAGGCACTCAGAAAAAAAGGTGTGCTGATTATCGGTAGCGGTAACATGGTGCATAACCTCCGCATAATGAACTGGCATCAGCCCGAATCGGGTTTTGATTGGGCCGATGAAATGAACGATACCTTCAAGAAGCTGATCGAAACAGAAAATCATCAACCTCTGATTCAGTATCAAAATTTAGGTGAGGCAGCAAAGCTTTCCATTCCAACACCGGAACATTACTTACCTCTTCTTTACATATTGGGAATGAAGGAGAAGAGTGAATCGGTTTCGTTTTTCAATGACAAAACCATGATGGGTTCGATTTCGATGACATCCGTTAAGATAGTTTAGAGTTAATAGTTAAAAGGTAATCGTGGATAGTGCATTATGATTGACTTTTCACTGATAACTTCCCTACAGGAACTTATCCCCTATTTCCTTCCAGTTATTTAATCGGTCGAAATGATTGAAATGTGTATTGTGTGGCGCGGTATAAATAAACTTGTTGCCACCAAACGATTCGAGGTTGTAATGCATGTCATCAATCATGTAATCACCATGAACTACAGCTTTGCTTCCGCAGAATACAACTTGTTTCCAGGTAAGGAAGGGGAAATGTTCCGCCAGCCAATCAAGCTTTTCATTTAGAGATAAAGGGAAAGGAATCGCGGCCGAAACGATGAACACTTCATACTTTCTATTCAGCTCATGCATTACCTCCTGACAATTTTCATTCACATCAAGTGTGCGAAAAAAGTTTGGACGATAAGGGTATTCCTGAATGATATCATGGTTTGCCGGAAAGCCATGACCTTCAGCTTTTCCATTCAGTGAATCCCGGCTGACTAATAGCCCGAATTCCTTTTCATACATTTTAATAAACTGACCTGTGGCATCGGCCATCACATCATCCATGTCAATTATCAATCTTTTCATGTGTTACAGTTTTATCTTATATCAAGGTCACATAGAATAGCCAAACTCACTTCATCCAAGGTTGTAAAGAATATGCGTGACCATTTCATCCTTGCTTTTGCTTATCTTTAACAACAAAGATGGGACTTAATGAAATTGAAATCAATCCTTCTTGCATTTACATGGCTTCGTTGCTAAACTTTTAGAACTATACAATGAAAGACCATGACCAAATAATTGTATTCTCGGAATTCAACAGCGCGATTGAAGCCAACATCGTGAAGGGAAAACTCGATGCATATGATGTAGCGTGTTTCCTTAGCGAGGAAAATATGGCGAACCTTTATCCGGGAAACCCTATTTTATCTTTCCGTGTAAAACTTCATCTTTTTGAAAAAGACAAAGAACGGGCACAACAAATTCTGGAAGATCAAACTTACCTTTCTGTTGACAACGAGGCCACTGTAAAATGTTTGCGCTGTCAGTCACCCAGAATTGAACGTGATTTTCCAAGAGAGTACGACCAGAAGTTTTCCTGGTCGCTGAGTGTGTTGTTCTTTGGGGTCTTTTTTCCAGAGAAAAAAATCTATCGTTGCAAGGATTGTGAATTTGAATTCAAAAAAACTTGATCGAACTATAATTTATTTCAATCTTGAGCTTTGATTTATTAATCTACAACTATGCCAGGCAAAACAATTATCGGTGTTATGGGTCCGGGAGAAGGAGCCACCCCGGACGAAAACGAAATGGCCTATGAATTAGGCCAGGCCATCGGACGCGAAGGATGGATTACCTTAACCGGTGGTCGAAGCTTCGGTATTATGGATGCTGCTCTGAAAGGAGCTGTTGCAGTTGGCGGAATGACCATTGGAATATTACCAGGAGATTCAGAAAAAAATGCGTCTGAAAATGCTCAGATCAAAATTATTACGAGCATGGGAAGCGGCCGCAATTACATTAGTGTTTTGTCGAGTCATGTGTTAGTGGTATTAGGTATGGCAGCAGGTACGGCTTCTGAAGTTGCTCTTGCTATCAAATCAAATAAGAAAGTAATTCTGCTTAATCAGGATGAAGATACGATTCGGTTCTTTAAGAAAATTGGTTCTTACAAAGTGATGATTGCAGCAAATGTAGGGGAAGCCATGAACCAGATTAAGGATTATTTAATGGTTCACGCTGTGAAATAGTAGTTTGTTAATTGTGGTTTGTTACTCGCAAACTTTCAATTCAGCAGCATCCGAATCCTTTACATCTCCAAACCAAACAACACCATACTCCTTGTAAATTCCCAGGCCAATTGCCTGCCACTTAAGCTTGCTCCAAGTGTCGAGGTTAATGATCATTGGATTGTGGCCTGGGCTTATCTTCCAACCATCCAGTCCTTCCTTAGCATTTGCGCCAGATGAACTGTAATAGGCGATTTCATATCCACTGCCTGTATAACCAGTAATCTCCCTTGGCTTGGCCCACATACACGAGGCTTGCTTATGATCGCTGGTATAGCAGCAGGAAGTCCACTTACCTTTCTTAGACCAGCTATGCGGATTGCATTTATTATTTACATCAAATACATAATTATCCGCTAGATCGCGGGCGTGGGTCTGAGCTACTTCCATTAGTTTTACAGAGATCGGAATCTTCTCCAATCCTTTGCTTTCGCGATATTCCATGATCATATCATAAAGCTTTTTCTCTTCCGAAGTCAGGCAAATGGCTGCTGGTTTGGGCTTGGGGATCGAGGAAGAGCTAATCAAAAACAGGATGGGGATTACGAAGACGAATGACTTCATTGCTCAAGAGTTTAGAAAATCATGATAAATATCCCTCAGATAACGGATTCAGGCACAAAAATATCTCGATTTCTGACTTGAATTTTCTAATTTTCGCCCTCGAAAAATCGAACCGCGCTAAATCATGCGGTGAACGAGAATACGTAAAGAAAAAAGCACTTAAACACTTCAAGCATGAGCGATCAGAAAATCACCATTAGCAATGGAAAACTAACAGTACCGGAGAACCCAACCATTCCTTTTATTGAAGGAGACGGAACTGGCGTAGACATTTGGCCAGCATCCAAATTGGTATTCGATAAAGCAGTTGAGAAAGCCTATGACGGCAAACGCAAAATAAATTGGAAAGAAGTTTTGGCAGGCGAAAAGGCCTTCAATAAGACTGGCAACTGGATGCCTGAAGAAACACTCGCAGCTTTCCGCGAATATTTGGTAGGTATTAAAGGTCCATTGACAACTCCTGTTGGTGGTGGAATCCGTTCATTAAACGTAGCACTTCGTCAGGATCTTGATTTGTATGCTTGCGTTCGTCCGGTAAGATGGTTCAAAGGTGTTCCTTCGCCCGTGAAAGAACCTTACAAGACTGACATGACGATCTTCCGCGAAAACACAGAAGATATTTACGCTGGTATTGAGTTCCAGGAAGGAACTGCTGATAACAAAAAATTCCTTCAGTTATTAAAAGAGAATTTTCCAAAACCATTCTCTAAAATCCGTTTCCCTGAAACTTCGGGTATTGGTATCAAGCCTGTATCAAAAGAAGGAACAGAACGATTGGTTCGTGCGGCTATTAAGTTTGCAATCGAACAAAAGAAACCAAGCGTAACGTTGGTTCACAAAGGCAATATCATGAAATACACGGAAGGTGGTTTCCGTGATTGGGGATATGCTTTGGCAAAATCTGAATTTGGTGCAGTTGAAATTGATGGTGGCCCATGGATGGAAATCAATAGCAACGGGCATAAAATTGTTGTTAAAGATTCTATTGCTGATGCATTCCTTCAACAGATCTTATTGCGTCCGGATGAATATTCAGTAGTAGCAACGCTTAACCTGAATGGTGATTACATCTCTGATGCATTAGCAGCCATCGTTGGTGGTATTGGTATCGCACCAGGAGGAAACATCAACTACATCACAGGTTACGCTATCTTCGAAGCAACACATGGAACTGCACCGAAATATGCTGGGCAGGATAAAGTAAATCCAGGCTCTGTTATTCTTTCTGGTATTATGATGTTAGAATATATGGGCTGGCAAGAAGCTGCAGACTTAATCTACAAAGGATTAGAAGCAGCCATTGCATCAAAACGCGTTACGTACGATTTCCACCGTCAGATGGAAGGTGCTACACTTTTAAAGTGCTCTGAATTCGGACAAGAAATAGTAAAGAATATGTAATCAGATAAGGGGCGAAAGCCCCTTTATTTTTTCATTCATTGTTTTATAACTTTCGTTCCATTTCAACTACATGAAAATTCTGAGAGGGCTTTACACAGCCTATGTCATCCTTGGCTTCATCGTCTTCTTTTTCATTGCGTTTATCTTTTTCCTCATTCCTATTTTCTTTCCGAAACAATTTCGCCTTACCGGTATCATTAATAGATGGTGGGCACGTTGTCTCTTAACCTGTGTGGCACTTCCATTCAAACTTGACTATCGCTCAACGCTTAATCGCAAAAAGCAATACATATTTTGCCCCAATCATTTTTCATACGTGGATATTGCTACCCTGGCGTTGAACCATCACAACACCATTTTTGTGGGCAAGAACGATATGGAGAAAGTTCCTTTGTTCGGCTTTATGTATCGCAAGCTTCATATTACGGTCGATCGTTCAAAACTAAAGAGCCGATACTCTACCCTACTTCGATCACTAAAGGCCATTGATGAAGGCAAGAGTCTGGTTATTTTCCCCGAAGGCGGAATCATTACCATGCACGATCCCATTATGTCGCGGTTTAAGGATGGCCCGTTCCGCATTTCCATTGAGAAACAAATCCCCATTGTGCCGGTCACCATTCCATATAATTGGATAATTTTGCCTTCGCTTGGCAACCTGTTTCGGTGGCATAAAATGAAAGCTGTCTTTCACGAGCCCATTGATCCTTCATCCTATACTTTACAGGATGTTGATCAATACAAGCAAAGAGTATTTGATATTATTCATAACGAGTTGAACCGACATTTGAAAAATGAAAATTGATCGCCCCTTACTGGATAAAATCGCTCACCTCGCTCGACTAGAGTTTGATGAGAAAGACGCTGCCAAAATGATGAGCGACATGACGGCCATTGTGGACTGGGTAGAAAAACTAAAAGAAGTAAACACCGATGGCGTTGAACCTTTAACCACAATGAGTCATGAAGTAAATGCATTACGCGAAGATGAAGTAGGCGAACATTTAAGTCACGAACGTGCCTTGAGAAATGCACCAAAAAAAGATGCCGACTATTTTCGAGTACCAAAAGTGTTGGAGTAATTCCTGAAATATTATTTCATCTAAGCCGAAGATGTACCTCTCCTATTGTTCGAACGTCTTGAAGGTTGTGTTATTTCAATATTAAGAACATCACACTTTGAACTTTTAACTTTGAACTTCTTACTTTAAAATATGCAATCCTTTTTCTTCTGGAAGAACTGGCACAAAGAATATCGCACCATCTGGTATGTTGTGGCTTCTGTATTTTTTCTTTCACTCCTATTTCTTTGGTTCTCGTATTTTCAAGGCGCTTCTGGTGTAATCCATTGGGAGAAATTACAGGAGCAAAAAATAGTGGAGACAACCGTACATGAGTTTAACCTCGGCCCATTTCAACTCAGTGTGCCAGGAGAGAGCTTTGTGATCTTCGAATATTTTAATGGAAGTGATCTTACTCCAAACACATCAGCATCTTATATTTTCTTAATTGTATTCACTGTCAGTGTGGTTGTATTACTCACACTCATCACTGTGCTGGAAGGACTATGGTATTACATGGCCATGGGTCTCTTCATTCTTTTTGTAGTGAACCTTCGCTTTGAAGTATTGGGTATTTTTGGATTGACAGATAAACTACCCGTTATCGGTATTTTATTTCTGTATGTTACTCCTAGTTTTTATTTCAATCGGTTCAGAAGTTCAGCTCCGTTTATCGTTCGGTTTCTTGTTTTTTCTTCCATCACAGTTCTGGTTGGCATTTGCATCAATTTCTTTTCCAGCGTGGGTTATCCAATGTATCATCTCACATTAACTGGATACACACCTGCATTAATACTCAGTGTTATTTTTATCATAACTATTGCGCACGAAGTTTTTGGTTCGTTCATCTATGTTGTGAGCCAAGGGTCAGCTAAGAGTCTGCGCCATCTTTCGGTTATCAGTGCTATCTATTTTGTGAACCTGGTAATTACCTGCTTCCATGAGTTGGGAGTATTTCAATTTAATTTTATCTACATCAATTTATATCTGCTGCTGTCGCTTTCAGCCGTGTTGGGTATCTGGGGCTTTCGGAATCGTGAAGCGATCTATGGAGACATAATTTCATTTAATCCTTTCGGAGGATATTTCTTTCTCGCCATGGGTGCAATTTGTTTTGCTACTACAGCACAACTGTTAGGCAATGCTAATGATCCGGCATTAAAAATTATCCGTGATACTATCATCTTTAGTCATACGGCTTATGGATTGATTTTCCTGATTTACATCTTCTCAAACTTTGTATCGATGTTGGCACAAAACCTTAACATTTACAAAGTTCTCTACAATCCCACCCGCATGCCTTACTTCACCTATCGCTTTGCGGGATTGATCGCGATGCTTGCTTTTGTGTTCTATTCAAACTGGAGGGAATATATTTATCACGGTCTGGCAGGTTTTTACAACAACACAGGAGATCTGTATACACTACTCGAAAATGAAGAGTATGCTGAATCATTTTATGATCAATCGAAAAGTCAGGGCTTTCAAAACAATCGGGCAAATTATGCATTAGCAAATTTAAAAGCGACACGGTTTAATTTTGATGCTGCGCACAAAAGCTACGAAGATGCTAACGCCAAGCACCCCACGGAATATTCCCTTGCGAACGCAGGTAATTTATACATATGGGAAGACCAGGTGTTTGATGCCATTAAGGCATTCCAATTCGCAGATCGAAAACTACCAGGTTCAGGCCCTATCGAAAATAACTTAGCGTTTAGCTATGCGAAAGTTCACAAGCTGGATTCTGCTGTATTGTATTTAAGCAGAGCACAGGAACACAAAATTTCGAAAGCGTCTGCCGAGATTAATTTTATGGCAATGTCCGCCTTAGAGCTTCTTCCCATTAAAACCGATTCCGTACTCAATCTCTTTAACACAGACGATCCCGCTGTGCTTAGCAATGCTATCGTGCTATCTACCGTAAATCATCAGGAACTTAAAACGAAAATTGATCCGCTAAAAACGAAGACGTTAAACTTGTACACAGCAACGCTACTTAACAACTACATTCTAAAGAATGCAAAGTCGCTCGATTCAACGTTTACAAATGCGGCTTATACTATTGCATCGGATTCATTGAACAGCGATTTCAATGAGGCTGTTAAATATTCTCTGGCATTTGCCTACTATCATCAAGGTAATGTTGCAAAGGCATTGTCCATATTGGCTGAACTAACTTATATCAGTCAGTCTTACCAGGGAAAATATAATTATACCATGGGACTCTGGGCTTTAGAACAAGCTAATCCAGAACTGGCCGCTGCCTATTTTTCGTATGCCGATACACATGATTATAAACAGGCAAATTTTTATCATGCCATCGCGCTTTCGGAGCAAGGCAAGATTAGTGAAGCATTGGCTGCGTGGGATACCGTTGCGCTTAGCAAAGATGAAAATGAAAAATACATTGCTGCGCGAATGAAACAAATGCTTTCGATTCCATTGACGGATGCTGCTGCTCTGAGTGATGCCGATAAATATCAATTTCTTCGCTATCGAATGGGTTTGCGTGATTCATTGGTGTTCAATCGAATCGTAGAAACATTTACCAACACAAATTACAAAGCACAAGCCATTCTTGATCTGAGCAAAAAATACTTTGAGGCTGATCAACTTAAACCTGCCATACACTATTTCAACCGGCTAGCAGGCTTACAATTAACGGATAAAAAATTGTACGATGATTTTCGCCATACCGAGTTACGCATGCTGGCATATCGCAAAGAAACCAGAACACTTGCTAATCAAATCAACAATGAGATTACATTTGACAATTCGCAAGCATTGGAAAAAATGCTGTACACCGCATTAATAGCGGAGTCCAACGGTGATATAGCGCTCGCTAGAAAAAATTATGCGGTATTGGGTCGATACAACCCGTATTTCGAAGAAGGTATTATAGCGGCTGCCAATTTTGAACGCGGTCAAAATGAGAAAAGTCTTAATGCTTATAACGTGTTGGCCGAGGCCATGCAAATCAATACCAATTCAGTGCGATTGATAAAGGCGTACATTATGGAAGCTGCTCGCCAAGGCTTTGACGAATATGTTCAGGTCGCCATGATGAAGTTGGAAGAAGTTCAAGGTTACAAGTTCAAGGTTCAACCATGAACCCGGAACTTGTAACCTGATACTATTTCTTCTTTGCTACTTTCTTTTTCTTCACCACCTTCTTCTTCGCTGCTTTCTTCTTTTTAGCAGCTGCCTTTTCCTTTTGTTCTTCTTTCTCTTCCTTCGCCCACAGTCTGATGTTCTCGCGGATTACCTTCCAGTAATCTTTGCCATAATCAACAAAGATTTCGGATTTCGCAGGAATGTCTTTTGTCGATTCGATGTAGGCCTTTTTTCCCTCCGTGGTATACTCACAATTGTTCAGAATACCTTTTATGCGTCCAATACCACGGGCATCATTTGCGTAACGAGCCAATGCCTTCGGAGTGGGCAGAGCGTTGATAACGTGGTTTCGGTTTACGAAAAAGATGTAACCGTTACGGCCATCTTCATGTTTCACTTCTTTCCAGATTGAAATCTTGCCTTTGTACTCTACGATCTTGGTTCCCTTCGGAATGAATACTTTGGTGAATAAACCTTTTCCTGAATTCGGGATTGTGGAAGCCTTAACGACTAATTGTTTTTCTAATAATGCCATAAAAAAATTGTGCGCGAATATAAGCGGTATAGGTGAGATTATAAAAATGGATTGAATAACTCTGGATAGCCAAACTCTATCCGATAAGAGCTCCGATTCAGGGTCAGCAATTCATGGGTCTTTAGCTGTAACTTCTTTGAATTATAACCGTCTTTGACTCAGAGGTCTATAAGAATGGGTAACATGTTGATTCCTTAAGGAAAACCCCATTTCGAGCTTATTAAAATACATTCTAATATTTTCTTTACCCCAAGCAACCTCTCTACTGACAAGTGCATCTTACCTTTGAAATCAATAAATGGAATTCAAAATTTACCGGGCAACAGAAGACGAGTTGATCAAGGGATGTGTTTCGCACGATAGAAGTGCGCAAAAACGTCTCTATGATACCTATTCGTCTAAAATGTATAGCATCTGCTACCGGTATGTTCGCGATCCTGCGGAAGCGGAAGACATTCTGATTGTAGCCTTTACACGCATCTTCGAGAAAATTAACCAGTTTAAAAGCGAAGGCAGTTTTGAAGGGTGGATCAGGCGCATTATTGTGAACGAAGCCCTTACCCACTTAAGAAGAAACAGATCGATGTACCTCGAAACTGATCTGGAGCAAGTCGACAGAGAGCCCGATTACGATAAACTTCAGGACCACCTCGAAGAAGAAGATTTATTGAAGATGATTCAGGAGCTACCTACCGGGTACCGGATTGTTTTTAACCTATTCGCCATAGAAGGCTATTCACACAAAGAAATAGCAAATCAATTGAGCATCAGCGAAAGTACCTCCAAGTCACAATTGAGCCGTGCACGGACGTATTTGCAAAAGATGCTAGTAGAAAATGATTGGATAACAGATCAAAAAATCAGCAACGATGAATCAGCAACCTGATAAACTCTTTCGCGAAAAGCTGGAAGGTTATCAAAAACCCGCACCAGCAAGCGCCTGGGATAAAATTGAAACCAACCTGGACAATAAAAGTCCGAAAGGATTGTGGTGGAAAATAGCGGCTTCGCTCCTATTGATTGCCGTGGCTACCTATACGCTCTGGCCAAAAACTGAAACCACAGAAGGATCACTTGCTAAAAAAGTTGAGGAGACTAAATCTTTGCCAACGGTAAAAGAAGATGAAGTAAATAAAGAGTTAATTCCAACCGATCAAACTCCTACTGTAATACCTGAAGCAGTTCAAAAAAATAATGTAGCGAAGTCAAACAATAATGTAGCGAAGTCAAACAAAGAGTATCATCAACCAAAAGAAAAAATTCAGGAACCAACAATTGCTTTAGAAGAATCTATCGTTCCGGTTGATGAAAATCTGAATGAAGTAAATCCTGTGACAGAAAATATAATTGTTCCTGAAGTTGTTGTTGCCAATGCAGAAACAACGATAGAAAAATCAGATGAATACATAACGCTTGTTGTTACTGCGGAAGAAGCAAATAAATATTTAACAAAAAATACAAACACAGAAGCAACCCCTGACGGGAAGAAGACATCTACGTTTAGAAAGCTGTTGAAGAAAGCCAGTGATCTGACGAATGATCAACGTCCACTAGCAGACCTGAGGCAGAAGAAAGATGAAATTCTGGCATTGAATTTCGATTCTAAAAAACAACGTGGACAAAACAAATAAAGACATGAAGAAGACTATTTTATTCGCCATACTGGTTAGCCTTGCTACTGTTACGATGGCGCAAAAACAAGATACTGTTATCGTACCTCTGGCCAATACGAGCAAGGTGATTTTTACAATGAAGGATCGAAGTGATCTGGCAACATTGAAGCATTATAATTTTCAGGCACTATTTGACGATATCCTTGCCAAGATTGAAAAATCAGATACTGCAAAACTTCCTGGTACAGACACCACTATTCATGTAACGACAAAGGATGAAGAGGACTGGAGCAGTCACGACAATAACAACGACAATAATAATGACAATGGCGATGATGATGATGACGATTGGGATGACAACCATGGACGTCATCATGAAAAAGGCAACCGCAGAACGCGTCAATCCTTTAACATTGATCTGGGCACAAACAATTTTCTTTCCAGTGGAAAATTCCCTGACAGCAACGATGAGCAATATGCCGTTCGTCCATGGGGATCATGGTATGTAGGACTTAACTCTATTCAGCGTACGAGGTTAGCGAAGAAATTCTTTTTAGAGTGGGGCGGTGGTATAAGCTGGTACAATTTTAAATTCCAGGATGATGCAACCTTAATCACAAAAGATGCAATACGTACAAACTTTATCGTTGATCCTCGTTCTGCTGATCCTGATTATGATTTTAAGAAAAGTAAACTGACGGCAGTGTACATCAATGCATCGGTAATACCTGTCCTTGATTTTGGTAGTAAGTATCATGTGCACAATCGTAAAGGTAAACACATGTGGGATGGACAAAGTAACGGCTTCAGAATCGGAGCAGGTCCTTACATTGGCTATCGTATTGATAGTTATTCAAAACAAGTATTTGAATTGAATGGTGACAAAAAGAAAGAACGCGATCACGATAGCTTCTATCTTCAAAACATTCGTTATGGAATGCGCTTACAACTAGGATATCGTGGAACCGATTTATTTCTGAACTACGATTTGAACGAAATGTTCACAGCAGGTAAAGGGCCAAAAGTAAATGCCTTTAGTTTTGGAATAATTCTGTAAGAGATTTAAACTAACTCAAAGAAAAATCCCCCGCTACGAAAGTAGGTCGGGGGATTTCTTTTTATGAACGATTGTAAACTTAAAGTACCACGTTTACTATTCTACCTTGCACTACAATTACCTTCTTCGGTGCTTTTCCTTCACTCCATTTTTGCACTACCTCAGATGCCAATACCAATTTCTCTACATCTTCTTTCGGCATGTCTAAAGCGAAATTCATTTTTGCCCTTACCTTTCCATTGATAGAGATTGGATATTCAAACGAACTCTCAGTTAAATACTCTTCACTCCATTTCGGATAAGAAGAATTCAAAATAGAATCCTTGTGACCCAACAATTGCCAAAGCTCTTCCGTGATGTGAGGAGCAAAAGATGAAAGGGCAATAGTCAACGGCTCAAGAATAGCACGTTTGTTACATTTCATCGAACTCAACTCATTACAGCAAATCATAAATTCACTTACTGACGTATTGAAGGAGAAATGTTCAATATCGTACTCAATCTTCTTCAGTGTTTTGTGTAATACCTTTAACTCTTCGCGCGAAGGTTCTGCATCCGTTACGACAACATTACCATTTTGATCGTGGAAAAGATTCCAGAATCTTCTTAGGAATTTAAATACACCATCAATACCACTCGTATTCCAAGGCTTAGACATTTCCAGTGGACCAAGAAACATTTCATAAACCCGCAAAGTATCCGCCCCATAGTTATCTACAATCTCATCAGGGTTAACAACGTTTAATTTTGTCTTAGACATTTTTTCTATCTCAGGTCTCGTTTCAAAAGTCATGTTATCACTAACAGTTCCTTCGAATGTCTTCCAAGTTCCATCTCTCCAATAACCACTATCGGTAAAGAGTATTGGGAAATAGTAGGTCTCTTTAGCTATCCACTTGTCAATGTTCAATTTGTTGTTTTCGACAAACGACACATTTGCATGTGAATCATTATATACAGTAGGAATAAAATCCTGGGCACTTTTATCCTTATACTTAAATGTTAGGTGAGAAGCTTCTTGACTTACATATCTATTATGTCCAGCTGATGATCCTAAAACATTTAGCTCAAGGACCAAAGAGTCATCTTTAAAAACACAAAGTGTCACGTCCTTCTCTGAATATTTTAGAATTATTGAAGGATCAATCCGAATCTCTTTTATGAACTGAGACACTCCCTGAATATGCCCTTGATTAATCAACTTCTTAAACGGCTCTTCTGAATCTACATAACCAAGATCTTTCAAAGCTTTACACCAGAAACGTGAATACAACAAGTGACCTGTTGCATGTTCTGATCCACCAATGTACAAGTCAACATCTTTCCAGTAGCTTATTGCTTCTTTGCTGGCAAACTCTTTTTCATTTTTCGAATCCATGTAGCGGAACCAATACCAACTTGATCCTGCCCAACCCGGCATGGTGGTTTGTTCGAAGGGAAAAACAGTTTCCGGTTGCCGGTCACCGGTAGCTGGTAACCGGTAACTCCAGTTCTTTGCACGCGCTAAAGGAGGTTCACCACTTTCGGTTGGCTTATACGCATCAACTTCTGGAAGTGTAACGGGTAGATCTTTTACATCCACCAACTTCGGAATTCCATTTTCATAGTACACCGGGAATGGTTCACCCCAATACCGTTGTCTCCCGAAGATGGCATCGCGCATGCGGAAATTTACTTTGCGTATTCCTATTCCAAGTGCTGCTACTTTTTGCAATGCTACTTCAATTGCTTCCTTCCAATCCAATCCATTTAAGGAATCGGAATTGATCATCTTACCTGATTTCGGATCGAAGTTATCTTTTGTTATATCACTGGTCGATCCTTCAAGAACATCAATGATCGGCAAGTTGAAATGTTTCGCGAAAGCATAATCGCGTGTATCGCTTGATGGCACAGCCATTACAGCCCCTGTTCCATAACCAGCCAATACATAGTCAGCGATCCACACTGGAATCTTTGCACCGTTGAACGGATTTGTTACATACGCTCCAGTGAACGCACCTGAAATTCTTTTCACTTCGCTCATCCGTTCACGCTCACTTCTGTTCTTCGCGATCGTTACATAGTTTTCTACTTCTGCTTTTTGTTCTGCTGTTGTAATTTTTGAAACGAGTTCATGCTCGGGTGCAAGCACCATGAAGGTAACACCATAGATCGTATCGATCCTTGTTGTGAAGACGCGGATGGTTCCCTCCTGCTTTTCAACTTTAAAATCCAATTCACATCCAACACTCTTGCCAATCCAGTTGCGCTGCATTTCTTTTACAGGCTCTGGCCAATCGATAGTGTCAAGACCTTTTAATAAACGTTCAGCGTAAGCGGTGATGCGCATGCTCCACTGCCACATTTTTTTTCGCTCTACCGGGTATCCTCCTCGCTCGCTTACTCCGTCTTTCACTTCATCATTCGAAAGTACGGTACCTAATGCAGGGCACCAGTTCACCATCGTATCAGAACGATATGCAATGCGATATTTTTGTAAAAACTCTTCTTTCGCTTTTTCGTCAAAACTTTTCCAGTCTGCTGCGGTGATGGTTGGAGTATCGTCTTCACAAACCGCATCTATATTTTTGTTGCCGTTCTTTTCGAGTTCAGCAATCAATGTTGTTATCGGCTCGGTCTTTCCATTTGTCAATAGATTACCATTGACTGATTTTTTATTGTACCAAGCATCAAACAACTGCATAAAAATCCACTGCGTCCATTTGTAATACAATGGATCGCTAGTTTCTACTTTCCGGTCCCAATCAAATGAGAACCCGATTTTGTTAAGCTGCTCAATGTAGGTTGCTATATTTTTCTCGGTCGTAACAGCAGGATGCTGCCCGGTTTGAATGGCATATTGCTCAGCTGGCAATCCAAAAGCATCAAAGCCCATGGGATGCAAAACATTATATCCTTGCAGGCGCTTGTAACGCGAAACAATATCGGAAGCTATGTAACCCAGTGGGTGCCCAACATGTAAGCCCACTCCGGACGGATAGGGAAACATATCCAATACATAATACTTGGGCTTTTCGGAATGGTTTTCAGCCTTGTTAACACCACGTGCTTTCCACTCCCTCCGCCACTTGTCTTCAATACGCTTAATCTCGTCTTTGCTATAATCGGCCATCTTTTGTAGTTCTAAATGAATAGAACCGCAAAAATAAGGCAATCAGGCTGAAAAAACTTGTGGTTCGCAAAAACAGACCAAACTTTATCTCACGGTAGCTTTATCAATTCGTGTAGGTGTATCGGCACCCGAAATAATGGATTTCGCACTTAACGCGATTGCCCTGATCGATGATGTAATATTTTTTACATCCAGGCTTTCAACCTCATCATTTACCGAGTGGTAGAGTTGATCAATATCAATCTGATCGGTTGAAATGGTGTGAGCCGGAACTCCCAATCGGGCCAGTGTTGCATTGTCGGACCGGTAAAATAAATCCTCCTCTGGATACGGATCTGGTTTAAATTCAAATTGAGTACCGGTAAGATTCTTTTTCAGTATCTCACCAAAGTCTGATCGTTCATATCCTGTAATGAAGGCAAAGTTCTGTCCCCACTTCGAAGGCTTGCCAATCATTTCAATGTTGAACATGGCCACCACTTTATCAGCATTCAATTGTTTCGAAAAATATTGAGAACCAAAACCTCCAATCTCTTCGGCAGTAAAGGCAGCAAAAACTAATGTGCGATTATTGCTCTTCGTCTTTTTAAAATAACGCGCCAATTCAATAACAGCGGTAGTTCCGGAAGCATCATCATCGGCACCATTGGCAATGGAGTCGCCATCGACCGGTTGCAGAATACCGATATGATCGTAATGTCCGGAAAATACAACCATCTCATCAGGCTTTGTCTTTCCTTCAAGCTGACCAACAACATTGATCATCTTGATGGATTCAATTTTTTGAGTAGCCTTAACAGAATATTGGGATACATTACTTTTTCCAAAAACAAAAACCTTCAACGCTTTTCGATCTCTTGTAAATCGCTTTCCGAAATAACCTTTGAGCTCCTTGAAGTTGGCCTTAAACTCGGGAGCAACTGTTATAATAGAAGAAGTTGTATCGTTAATTATTGTAAAGGCCTGATTAAAAAAATATTGATCCTTATTTGATTCCGCTGGATCAAATGGGATACTGCGGATACTTAATCCGCCCGATCTATCAATTTGTGTTTTCTCTGAGATCAGAATAGCGTCCTCATCAGATAGGAGTTGTCCATCAATCACGATTTCCGATTTAACCGGAACAACCTGGTCTTTCAAAAATTCTTGTCTGAAACTCGTGAGCCCTTTTAATGGTTTGAGTCCTATTTTTTTAAACTCTTGTTCGATGAACACGGTTGCTTTTTCAATATGCTCTGGTCTTGCTGCTGATCGTCCCATCATCTCATCGGTTGTCAAGGCTTTGATGACGCGGTCAACGTTCTTTTCGGTAATGTATTTATCAGTCTTCTGTGCAGACAAATCCGTAAGGAGTGCGAAAAGAGATAAGACTAAAATGAGTTTTTTCATCAGAATGTATTTGACTACAAAGTATCGAATCAAGCTTGAATTCCAAAACCGCTTAGGACAGACGGTTGGCTATCATTCTATCCTTACAGTTCATCAGCAAAGGACGACAGTTCAGTAACAACCCTTTTAATTACCCATCCACAGGTTGAATCTTTACCGTGTAATCGCGAAAAAGATCAATATGAAAACACTCTTTACTGTTGTCCTTTCAGGAATCATTTCACTAGGCATTGCTCAAACAAAAATCTCTGGAAAGATTATGGATGCTCAAGGTGAATCCATTCCCGGGGCTAATATCTCTTTGGAGCAAACATACGATGGTGCCAGCTCTGATGTGGAAGGTAAATTTCAATTCACTACTACCGAAACAGGTAACAAGATTTTAGTCGTGACATTTGTCGGTCATAAGGGATTTAAACAGAACGTTGAGCTGAATGGCAAACCAATTTTCATCGAAGTAAAACTAGAGGAGGAAATAAGTCAACTTGAAGCCGTTGAAATTACAGCTGGATCATTCACAGCAAGCGATGCTTCGAGAAGAACTGTTTTCAAAGCTATAGATATCGCTACAACTGCCGGAGCAACAGCTGATATAGCAGGCGCACTCAATACATTACCCGGCACACAAAAGAATGGTGAGAGCGGAAGACTCTTCGTGCGTGGCGGTGATGGAAATGAAACGCGTACCTTTATTGATGGTAATGTGGTGCTCGATGCATACAATCCTTCAGCACCCAACACCCCTTCGCGCGGACGTTTTCTTCCCTTCATGTTTAAAGGCACAAGTTTTAGTACAGGAGGTTATTCCGCAGAATACGGACAAGCACTTTCATCTGCACTAGTATTAAATTCAAAAGATGATGGCGGAGGTTCCCGAACTGATATTGGACTTCTTTCAGTGGGTGGTGATGTAGCTCATACGCAGTCATGGGATCGCGGCTCAGCTTCTGCGAAAGTTCAATACACCAATCTCCAGCCTTATATGGGGTTGATCTCTCAACGCGTTGATTGGAAATCAGCACCAGTATCCATTGAAGCGAGTGGTGCATTGCGTCAACATGTTGGTAAAGATGGAATGTTTAAGGTGTATGGAAATTTCAACAACTCCAACTTCGCTTTATACGAACACAGTATTTCAGATTACAATCAGAAATTTTTATACGATCTGAAAAATAATTACCGCTATCTCAATAGTATTTATCAAAGCTCATTGAGCGAGAAATGGTCGATGCGCAGTGGCTTGTCTTATACCTATTTGCAAAACGATGCCTTGGTTGATCAGACTAACATCGTTGAAACACAACAAGGTATTCATGCGAAAACTGTTTTTGATGGATCGATCACGGATAAGTTTGAAATAAAATCCGGAGCAGAAATTATTCAGCGAAATTATTCACAGGATTTTAATCTGAACGATGGTACATCACATTCGCTTGCCTTCAGTGAATTAATCGCAGCAAGCTTTGTAGAAGCTGACTTATACACCAGCAATAATTTTGTAATGCGTGGTGGTGCCCGTATGGAATACAATAATCTCATCAATCAATTCAGTGTTGATCCTCGAGCTTCACTTGCATACAAAATGGGAAAGAAAGGTCAGTTCTCATTTGCGTATGGAAAGTTTCGTCAAACAGCAAAGAATGAGTTGGTGCGTGTGAATCACCAACTCAATCCCGAAAAGGCTGAACATTTTATTCTCAGCTACCAGTTGGTAAACAACAAAAGGACTTTCCGTGCTGAAACGTATTATAAAAAATATTCAAGCCTGGTGAAGTATGTTCAAGGCGATGCCAATGTATTGGACAATTCAGGTGATGGTTTTGCAAAAGGTTTTGAATTGTTCTGGCGCGATAACGGAACAATAAATAACATCGACTACTGGATTTCGTATTCGTACTTAGATACAAAGCGTAACTACTTAAACTATCCATATGAAGCTATTCCAACATTTGCTTCTAAACACAATCTATCAGTTGTAGCGAAATATTTTATTCAACCGATTCGAAGTCAGTTGGGTGTTACGTATTCCATTACAAGCGGAAGGCCGTACAACGATCCGAACAGCGATAAATTCAACGGAGGAAAAACCCCTACCTATTCTGATTTAAGTTTTAACTGGAGTTATTTACCTAAGCCGTACCTGATCATCTATTTCTCGTGCACCAATGTATTAGGTCGCAACAACATCTTCGGATATAACTACAGCACAACACCTGACACAAATGGAATTTATGCAAGCCGTGCTATCACTCAAGCTGCACCTCGATTTATTTTCCTGGGAATTTTCATCACACTTTCAAAAGACAAATCAATGAATCAGTTACCAAACCTTTGAGAAGGTACGAGTAACAGTTATCGAATGTAACTACACAAAATCGCAAATCACTAATCGTAAATCATAATTCAATTCTCTAACCAATTAATACCATGAAACAATGCACGATCACCACAATTCTAATCGTAGTACTTTTAGTCGCGATTGTAAAATTTAGCTTCGCCAACGATAACAAGTATGCAGAAACGATGCAGAAAAACATCACCACCGTTTACACTGCACAAACCATTGAAGAGTTACAAGCCGTCACCAATACATTTGAGCGAATTGCCTCTGCTGAAAAAACAAAATGGGAACCTTATTACTATGCCTCATTCGGATATGTAATGATGGCCACCCGCGAAAAAGATGGAGCAAAGAAAGATGCCTACTTGGATCTCGCCTTCACAGCCGTAAATAAAGCAAAAGAAATCGCTCCCAACGAATCGGAAGTAATTGCATTGGAAGGTTTTAACTACATGATCCGTTTAACGGTTGATCCAGGTTCGCGCGGGCCACAATATTCCGGTCTTTCTATGGCATCCTTTGGAAAAGCAATGGCATTAAATCCGGAGAACCCACGGGCACTTGTCTTCATGGCACAAATGCAATACGGTACTGCGCAATTTTTTGGATCATCAACAGAGGAAGCGTGTGCAACCCTTGCAAAATCTCTGGAAAAATTTTCCACCTTTAAATCTGATAATCCGCTTGCTCCGGCTTGGGGAAAAGCAGTAGCTGAAGGAATGAAGGAACAGTGTAAGTAAGTTTGATAAAGTAAAAAGTTAATGGTTAATTGGTAATGGTGAATTATTGAAAATTTTAAGATTGACCAACCATTTACCTTAAGACCATTAACTGATAACTCGTTACAACGCATGGATAAAATTCTCAACCTACTAACTTACTCACACATTGTCGCTGGCGCTATCTCTCTAATTGCTGCCCCTATTGCTCTGGCAGTAGTAAAAGGAGGAAAGGCGCACCGACTTTGGGGAAAAATATTCTTTTGGATGATGACGTGGATTTTTATCACTGCGCTTATCATTTCAATTTACAAGGCGATACCTTTTCTATTGATGCTGTCTGTCTTTAGTTACTTCTCTGTAGTGTCCGCGTACCGGGCGCTTTACATGAAGAAATTTCCAATGGCGCCAAAATGGTATGATTGGATTATTGTTGCCATCAGTGCAGGCTTCATGCTCTATTTTATAGGATGGGGAATTTATCTTATCACATTAAGTGCCGGAACAATCGCATATCTGTCCATATTCTTTGGTCTTGGTGGACTTATTCTTGTAATACGAAATGTGTTGGATTTTATTCGTCCTCCAAAAACAAAACACCAATGGTTGTTCCGACACATCGGTAACATGACGGGCGGATTCATTGCATCGGTTACAGCCTTCTCAGCGAATGTGTTAAACTTTATGCCTGGAGCTTTGCAATGGCTTTGGCCGAGTTTGATTGGTGTGCCACTCATTATCTATTGGATTCGTACGTATCGAAGAAAATTGGATGAAGGTATTCCCCTCTCCAAGTTGGTAGAGTTAAAGCGATAAAGTATTTATTCGAATACTATATTGCAGCATGAGAAAGATTATCGCAATTGGATTTGTACTCATTAGTTTAACAATTGTCACTCTGTTGTTGGGATATTTACTTTTTATTGGAAAAATACGATTCAACTATCCAGATAAGAACGAGTTTCCGATTCTAGGCATAGATGTTTCTCACCATCAGGGAAAAATCAGGTGGGCAGAATTAAGAAAGGAAAATATTTCCTTCATTATTATTAAAGCTACAGAGGGTGGTGATTACAAAGATCCGCTTTTCATAGACAATTGGATGAATAGCAAGAGGGAAGGATATAAAACAGGAGCATATCATTTCTACCGCCTTTGTAAAGATGGCAAAGAACAGGCAAAGAATTTTATCGAAACGGTTCCAAACAGTCCAGACAATTTGCCTCCCACTATTGATCTTGAGTTTGGAGGAAATTGTAAAACGGATAAGTCGAAAGAACAAATACTCAAAGAAGTAAATGATTTTTTAGAAGTGATTGAAGCACACTACAACAAAAAACCAATTTTATATGTGACGCATGAGTTCTACGATGAGTATTTGAAAAATACTTTTCAAGATCACCCGCTTTGGATAAGATACATATTTAGAAAGCCAAAACTTGCTGACGAAAGAGACTGGCTTATTTGGCAGTTTGCTAATAGAGGACACCTTGACGGTATTGATATGTATGTAGATCTGAATGTACTAAACGGTCAGTCGCTAGAGGTATTGAAATAAACTAATGAAAAAATTCTTTCAGGAAAATTGGAAAGGTATTGCCATGCTGATTGTCGCAGGATTCATCATGCCTACTTTCGTTTGTAATAACTGTTTACACTCATTAGGTCTCTATTTAAAAGTGGGTTTGCTAAATGCCGTAATGTGGATTGCGCTTTGGATGGGAAACGATCGTCTGGGTTGTTTGATTGATACAAAGATTTCCTGGATCGAGCGTCCTGTAACTCGTTTTCTAATCGGCATCGTCAGCACAACTTTATACACCATTGGCATTATCTACATCATTCTTTACATTTTCGATTGGGTATTTCAGCTACACTTACTCGGCAATAACTTAGGTGATACCTTTCAGATTGCAATCGTCATCACCTTCATCATCAGTTTCTTCATGCATAGCAGAACTTTCCTGTTGAACTGGAAGCAAGCCATCATCAATTCTGAAATTCTAAAGAAAGAAAACATTGCAGCAAAATATGAGAGTCTGAAGAATCAGGTTAATCCTCATTTTTTATTCAACAGTTTTAATGCACTTTCTAATTTAGTTTATGAAGATCAGGACAAAGCTGTATCGTTTATCAAACAACTTTCGGAAGTGTATCGATATGTATTAGACACGCGGGATAAAGAGGTTGTGACACTTGAAGAAGAGAAGAAATTTTTAGATTCATATCTCTATCTTCAACAGATTCGTTTTGGTGATAAATTGAAGCTTGAAGTTAAATTGGATGGTGTAAAAAGTATGGTCGCTCCATTGGTTTTGCAGATGCTGGTTGAGAATGCCATTAAACACAATATAATTTCAGAAGAAAATCCATTGACCATCCGAGTTTATTGCCAGGAGGATTTTCTTGTGATCCAGAATACCTTACAAAAGAAAACGATTATGTTGGAAGACTCACCCGGTATTGGGCTCGACAACATTCAGAAGCGCTACGAATTTTTGAGCGACAAAAAAGTAGAGGTAATTCAAAATGATATGTTTACCGTGAAGCTCCCTATTATACTTGAATCAAAATGAAAGTTCTCATCATAGAAGACGAACCGCAGGCTGCTAAGCGATTAGAATCGTTGATTGCTTCATTGGAACCCCAGGCCGTAATTCTAAACAAGATTGATACTGTGAAGAACGCAGTGCTGTGGATACAATCTAATCCAGCACCCGATTTGATTTTCATGGACATACAATTGGCGGATGGCATCAGCTTTCAAATCTTTGAACAATGTGAAGTGAAATCACCTGTGATCTTTACAACAGCGTATGATGAATATGCTCTGAAAGCATTTAAGGTAAACAGCATCGACTATATTCTGAAACCGCTTGACAAGGATGAAATAAGTGCAGCCCTGAAAAAATTCCATTCAACCCATCGAACAAGCCAGGATTCAAAAAATGTGTTGGATAATATTGGTCAGGCCATTCAAATGCTGACTAAGAAATACAAAACCCGTTTCGTGATTAAAGTAGGCGAACATTTAAAATCGGTTGAGGTGAGTGAGATTTTATTCTTCTTTAGTTTGGAGAAGGCAACATTCTGCCAAACGAAAGATGGAAGAAAAAACATTCTTGATTTTACGTTGGATCAGTTGGAAGAAATTCTTGACCCAACACGTTTCTTTCGCATTAACAGAAAACATATTGTCGCTGCTGATTCGATTCAGGATATGATCAGCTATACAAATAGTCGTTTGAAACTTATTCTGAAAACCTCTGATGATAATGATGTGATTGTTGCACGTGAACGGGTGCAGGAGTTTAAGGAGTGGTTGGATCGATAACTTGCTTTGCATTGAACTTTGCGTCCTCCGCGGTGAAGTTTTTTAACCGCAGAGTCCGCAGAGAAAACCCATATGGCATTTGAAAGTCTTTGCGCCTTTGCTTGAACTACATTACTTTCGCAACAGAACAAACCATTTATATTATGAGCAACAAAACGCGATCAATCATTAAAGGTATTGCCGTAATTCTTGTACTGCTTGCTGTATTGATGCAGATGAACTGGATTATCATTCCAGCTATAAGCATTTACAGATTCTGGATAGTAGTGGTTGCTTTTGGCATGCTGCTGATCGGCTCAAAGTAAGTCCTTCACTTTTTCCACCATCCTGTTAATGGATGAATTATTACCAGTCAGAGAAGGCAGCTCATCAAAATTAATCCAGGCTACATTAAAGGATTCGTCCGACAGAATCAGTTCATCAACTGTATTCGCCTGAACCAAGTAGCGAATATCATAATGCAAATGCTCCGAAAAATCTTTTCGATTCGGAATGGGATGAATATCCAAATCAAAAATACCATCGGATAAGATTTTATATTCTTTCACTCCTGTTTCTTCTCCTGCTTCACGCAAAGCAACACGTAAAACATTTTCATCACCATCAGCATGCCCACCTGGTTGAAGCCAACGGTTTAGTTTTGCATGATGGATAAGAAGGGCTTTACTTTTTGACGCATCAACAATCCACGCAGAGCCAGTTATATGGCCTGGCAAATGCGTTCTTTGAAAAGCATCAGGGTGTTGAAGAAGTTCGATGAATTGATTTTTAAAAACACTCTCTTCGTTGTAAGTAGAAGAGTAGCTTTCTAATTGCTTAAGTAAGGTCGATCGGTCCAATCTATTCCGGCTTATTGAATCACAATGGTTACCTTATTGATTCGGTTTGCTTCAAGCTTGCCGGTTTGTTCGCCTCCGCCACTATTGTCCTTGTCATCCTTGCGAGCAATAACAAAATAAGAGGTTGCTTTTAGTTCTTTGAACTTTACCACACCCTTCTCATCGGTTTCTCCTTCTGCCACTACATTAACTTCTTTCGTGTAGTCTTCTTCTGTTTCAAATAGCATCACCTTCACACCTGATTCCGTGTTACCAACCTCATTGCGAATGGTAATGGCAATTTGTGTTTTGATAATTTGAAAAGCAGACAAAGCCAGGAACAAACAGATGGTGATGGATATTTTAATTGAATTTTTCATACGATTTTAGTTTAGAGTTTGCCACTAAGGCCCGAAGGCACAAAGAAAACACAAAGTTAAATTGAATTAAACCTAAGGGATGTATTTTATTTCTTTTGCGAAACCAGAATCCCAGCTATTTCCTTCATGTCGTTCAATCGTACGAAATACTTTATCTGAGATCTCGATCACGCGAATGTAATAATTAATGGCAGAATCAAATTTATATGCTTTGCCACTAATAACAATCTCCTGTTCCTCAAGATATATCTCATTGCTACTGATCCATGACCACTTTCCAATGACACGAGTATCATGCGCCTCGAGTGTAAACGTTCCATCCTTAGAAAATCGACACGCCTCTTTCATGTCTAATGTTTCTTTAGATTGAGAATCAACTGTCCAACGAATAGACGTCAATAACTCATCTCTTTCCGAAACAGGATTAGTTGAACAGGAAGTCATGATTGCCATCAGTATAGGAAGAAATACTGTCTTCATAATTTTAATATTACAGTGTTACATCAATAAAAGAAACGAGCTCTAAAATCTTGCCGCCAACAACAGCTCAATATTCTTATGCTTCAATCCAAACTTACGGGCAACATGCTCATTTGTTAATCCACCTTTGTAAGTATAAACTCCACGCAAAAACCATTTGTGTGCAAAGATCATCGCTTCTACTCCACCCTCTTCGGCTGCGCGTAAAATTGTAGGTGTAAAAATATTACTCAATGCACTGGTGGCAGTATGCGCCACTCGCGATGCTACGTTGGGTACACAATAATGTATCACTCCGTGTTTCCGAAAAACAGGTTTGCTTAATGTGGTAATTTCTGAAGTCTCTATACACCCACCCTGATCAATACTCAAATCAATAATCAATGAATCGGGTTTCATCTGGCTCACCATTTCATCGGTAACAACGTGACGTGGTCTGCCTTTCTCAGCACGCAATGCACCGATCACTACATCGGCAGCTTTTAATATTTCATTTAATGTAATGGTATCAATGGTGGACGTGTAAATCTGCTGACCGAGCAAATGTTTGATACGTCTGAGTTTATATAAATGATTGTCAAATACCTGAACATTCGCGCCAAGTCCAAGGGCTGCGCGGCCTGCATACTCTGCAACGGTGCCGGCACCAATAATTACTACATTGGTTGGAGGTACGCCAGTAATTCCACCCAGTATCACACCCTTTCCATCATTGGCTGTACTCAAATATTCAGAAGCAATTAATAAAACAGAGCTGCCTGCAATTTCACTCATCGCACGCACGATCGGCATGCCGCCTACCTTGTCTTCGATAAACTCATACGCTAACGCAATGATTTTCTTTTTCATCAATGCTTGCAGTACTTCAATCTTTAAATGGCCTATCTGCAAAGCGGAAATTAAGGTCTGCCCGGCATGCATCAACTCAGTTTCTTCTAATGTTGGCGGTTCAATCTTTAAAATAACATCAGCCTGATACACTTCTTGCGGGGAGTAAACAATCTTAGCTCCTGCATCGCTGTATTGTTTATCAGTGAACTTTGAACCGATTCCTGCCTTCGTTTCTACCCACACATCGTGGCCGTTGTTTACGAGCAATGCTACGGCATCGGGAGTAAGGCTAATTCTATTTTCTTGTAGGGAGACTTCACGGGGCAAACCAATAAAAAATGCATGTCTGCGCTTTCGCACTTCCAGCGATTGTTCCTGTGTCAGTAAACTCGTTTTGGCTAAGGCTTCAAAGCCTGTTTTCTTTTTTTCCGTCATGGACTGAAAGGACTATGGTTCGATGTATATCGTCTTCAACTTGAATCAAAACTTCGGCATGGGCTAATGGAATTAGCGAAGGTATTTTCTCCGCCCATTCGATAAAACATGGGTAATGCGAATAGAAATATTCTTCCGTCCCGATATCCACTGCTTCTGCTTCATTTTTTATTCTATAAAAATCAAAATGAAAAACTTTTTTATGATCCTTTGTTTCGTATTCGTTTACAATCGAAAACGTAGGACTGCTCATGCTATCCACCACACCAATCGCTTCACAAACTTCTTTGATTAGTGTAGTTTTTCCCGCTCCCATTTCTCCGTGAAACAGCCATACCTTATACTGATTGATGTGCTCAGCAATTTCACTGGCCACACGTTTTAAATCAGTAAGGGCTACGCTGCGAAACGTTTTTACTTCCCGGATCATCAGGCATTCTTCGAAGTTAAGGAAATTAAAGGAATGATCATCTCTTCCAGGCTTACGCCACCGTGCTGGAAGGTGTCTTTATAGAAATTAACGTAGTAATTGTAGTTGTTCGGATAGGCAAAAAACTGATCCTCGGTGGCAAAAACATACGATGTAGATACATTTAGTTTAGGCAAAAAGAACTTTTCAGGCTTGGTGGTTTGAAATACCTTCTCCCCTTCAAAGTTCAAATTCTTACCCTGCTTATAGCGCAGATTGGAGTTTACACTCTTATCACCAATGATTTTAAAGGGGCGCTTCACACGGATAGTACCATGGTCGGTCGTAATGATCACCTTCACATCCTTCTCCGAAATCTTTTTCAAAATTTCAATTAATGGAGAATGTAAAAACCAGGATTTCGTTATCGAACGATAAGCCGATTCGTCTGGTGCAAGTTCGCGTACCATGGCCATGTCGGTGCGCGCATGCGAAAGCATGTCCACAAAATTGTAGACGATTACATTCAAATCATTTTGAAAAAGATTGTTCACTGTATCCACAAGGTCGCGACCAGCTTGCAAGTTTTTAATTTTATGATAAGATGATTTAATGGAAAGATTATTCCTTCTCAACTGATTCGTTAGAAACTCATGCTCAAAATTATTTTTTCCTTCATCATCATCTTCACCAACCCAAATATCCGGATTGGTTTTCGCCATCTCGGATGGAAGCTGCCCAGAGAAAATTGCGTTCCGCGCATAAGCTGTTGTGGTAGGTAAAATTGAATAATATGTTTCTTCTCTTTCTATGTTAAAATATTCAGAAAGCTCCGGCTCAATTACCTTCCACTGATCGAAGCGAAGATTATCAATCAACAGCACAAACACCGACTTCTTCCCTAACTCCGGAAAAACTTTCTTCTTCATGATCTGATGCGACATAAGTGGCTTATCCGATTTCGGATCATTAAGCCATGACTCATAATTGCGAATGATAAACCGCGCAAAGTTGGAGTTGGCTTCAGTCTTCTGCATATCCAGCACTTCCGACATATCTCCATTGTCGGTTTGGTCGATCTGCAGTTCCCAATGCACTAATTTTTTATAAATATCAGCCCATTCCTCATGGTTCATATTATCCTGAAATGCCATGCTGATTTTGCGGAACTCCTGCTGATAATTCAGGTTGGTCTTTTCAATAATTAATCGCTTGTTGTCCAGGATCTTTTTGATCGACAATAAAATCTGGCTGGGGTTCAATGGCTTGATCAAATAATCGGCAATCTTCGAACCGATGGCCTCCTCCATAATGTGTTCCTCCTCGTTCTTCGTAATCATCACAACAGGAAGATTGGGCTTGTTTGCCTTGATCTGGCTCAATGCTTCCAGTCCCGACATGCCCGGCATATTTTCATCTAAAAAGATAACATCATAGTTTTTGTCGGCACTCATCTCAACGGCATCCGATCCATTGTTTACCGGAGTGATATCACAGCCCCGCGATTCTAAAAAAAGAATATGTGGCTTCAACAAATCGATCTCATCATCCGCCCACAAAATGCTATATCTTTGCATAGGTAAATTTTTTACGAAGTTACTCCTTAATCTGTTAATGGTTAATTGTTAAAGGTTAATAGTTAATTAGATTAAGCCTTTAAATAGGTTAACCATACACACAAACATTAGGCCCCGATTAAAGGATAACCATTAACTGATAACTGCCCTTGAACAAGAAGAAGATCATCAATGACCCAGTCTACGGATTCATAAAAATTCCAGGGGAACTCATCTTCGATATCATTTCCCATCCTTATTTCCAGCGGCTTAGGCACATCAAGCAGCTTGGCCTTACGGATTATATTTATCCAGGAGCCCTCCATACTCGGTTTCAGCATGCTT